>CAYONR010000313.1:0-1506 GCA_964405365.1 uncultured Halanaerobiaceae bacterium | reverse complement strand
AACTTACAATCATTAAATTAACTCCTTACATTTAAAAATTTACTTACTCTATTATGCTGCGCAAATCTCCTTGATTCTCACCTAATAATTTTTTGGCTTCTTTAAGTTCACACCCCCTTTCAATCATTATTATAGCTTCTTTTACTTCATAATCAGCAGCTTTTAAAATTTCATCAGCTTGATTCATATTTATACCGGTAATTTCAGTAACAATCCCTCTGGCTCTTTCTCTTAATTTTGCGTTGGTTGCTTTTAAATCCACCATTAGATTATTATACACTTTACCCAGTCGGATCATTACTGTTGTTGATATTGTATTAAGTATCATCTTCTGAGCTGTCCCTGCTTTTAAACGAGTAGACCCTGTAAGTACTTCAGGTCCAACAACAGCCCTAATCTTATAATCTACATTTTCAGCCAGATCTGAGTTATAATTACAAACTAAAGCTCCAGTTAAAGCCCCCAGCTTCTTAGCAGCTTTTACAGCTCCAATAACATATGGAGTGCTACCACTTGCAGCAATTCCAATCACTGTATCTAATTCGCCCACACTATGTTTTTTGATAGCTTCTTCCCCTTTTATCTGGCTATCTTCTATACCTTCTTTAGCCCTAAACATAGCATCTTCGCCACCTGCCAGGATCCCAACTACCCTGCCTGGTTCCAAACTAAAGGTTGGCACACATTCAACCGCATCTATAATACCTAGCCGTCCACTGGTACCCGCTCCAACATAAATAATTCTTCCGCCTTTACGCATTCTTGGCACTATAGCTTCCACTAACTCTGTTATTTCTGGAATGGTTTTTGCCACAGAAGTAGCTACAGTTGCATCTTCTTTATTAATTAGTTTGATTATCTCAACCGTTGATTTTGTATCTAAACCTTCACTGGTTGGGTTTCTAGCTTCAGTAAATTTTATATTTAAATTGTCTTTCATTTAAAATACCTCCATTAAAATATCTCGTCTAATATATATATTCAATACTTAAATAAAAAATCCTTTTTTTATTTTAATAATTTAATAAAAATATTTTATTATAAGCTTTTTTATTAAATATTACATCTTAAAATACAAGAAAAAGCCTGTTGAGCTTTAAAGTTTCACTCAACAGACTTAATATATAATCTAAAAATAAATTTATTTAGAAGTATGAAGTTCTACTATATCCTCATCCTCAAGCACAAAATCCTGAGCAACAGGCTGGCCTGGAAACCTTGATGAACCCCATACACAGGCCTTCTTTAAATTCTCAGCAAAATCTTTATGAACTGCTCTGGCAAACTCAATCAATGTAGTCCCTGCAGGCATTACAAAAGGACTATCTTGATCAGGTTCACGACCAGGCGCTTTACTATAAATTCTGATCACACCAAGTCGATTAAAAAATAATTCTGGTAATCGTTCAACTCCTTTATCTTCAGGAATTGAAACCAACTCAAATTCAATCTCTGGATAAAAATCTTTGATTACATCCAGATTATCCTCTGCCTCACGATGATCTA
>CAYONR010000312.1:0-1533 GCA_964405365.1 uncultured Halanaerobiaceae bacterium | reverse complement strand
TTTATTCTCTCAGTAATATCTCTAACAAATTCCACAACCCCTGTTACTTCATCTAATTCTCTATTTCTAATTGGATAACTATATATTTCCAAATATTCTATTTTAGGATCTTCTACCCCTGAAACAATTTCTCTTTCAACCTTACCTGATTCCATAGCCCTTAAAGTTGGACAACTCGGACATGCCTCTTGTGAGTTTTGAAATACATCATAACATTTCCTGCCAGAAATAGTGATAGAATCTGAATACCATTCTCTCATCTTTTTATTTGTATATCTTATCGTTAAATCTGGATTAATAACAGCAATACCATCCTGAATACTCTCTAAAATACTTGATAGCATAATATTTTTATCCTTAATGCTCTGTTCTGCATAGATCCTCTTTAATGCAGAAGTTGTATGAGAAATAAGAATTTCAGCCAATTCTAAATCATTTTGATCAAAGGCATTAGTTTTATTTGCAATCGCTTGAAAAACTCCCATATTCTTTACAGGTATACTTAAACCAGACTTATAGTCTGCCTCTGTAGGTTCAGCCTCTGGATTATTGTGAGCATCATTTATAAGGTAACTTTTATTTTCAATAAGTGTCTTACCTGCTACTCCCTTATTGATTGACCTTGGATTGGCATCCATTTCTTCTGATGCAGCAACAGGTACTAATCGATCATTTTTAACCAGGCTTAAATGACAAATATTAAAAGCCAATAATTTTTCTGCTGCTTCAATAGTTCTTTTACATACCTCTTCCTCAGTATCTAAATTTTTAAATTCTCCTGCAATATTATGAAGCTCTTTAATAATAACTTCATGTCTCTTTCTTTTAGTTATATCATCTATTATAACTATAAATCTGTCTTTTTCTGTTGGATAACTAGTCACAGCAAATGTTTTATCAAAAACATTGGAATAATTTTCAAAATCTCTAGTCTCACCATTCAATACTACTTTACTATATTCATTTATCCAATTATTATCCATTTCAGGCAGAACCTCAATAGCTGTTTTTCCAACAACCTCTTCACTAATTAACCCTGTTAATTTTTCATAACTATCATTTATAGAGAGAAACTTAAAATCTACTGGCTTTCCATCTTCATCATAGATCATTTCATGCTCTGCAAGCCCAAGTTGCATCTGACCAACCAGATTTTTGTAAGATTTTTCACTTCTTATAAGAGCAATTTCATTTTCAGTTCTTTTAAAACTCACATATAAAGAAATGAATGCAGCTAATAAATAGGAGAGATAAAAGCCTGGAAAGAAATTATAAAAACTTTCAATGAATAATAATGAGAAAAAAGTTAAAGTTGCAAGAACTATATTACTATAGATTGCTATTTTATCAGCCTTAAATAATATATTGAACACAAATACTGTCACTATTATACTGATTGCCATCTGAAAATTAAAATCAAGAATAAAGTTTATGAATATCATCTGGATTATAGCCAGAAATGCTATAAAATATGTCACCTTTTCTAAATTCTCTTTTATCCAATTATTAAAATACGATAATAGAAATATTATA
>CAYONR010000311.1:0-1553 GCA_964405365.1 uncultured Halanaerobiaceae bacterium | reverse complement strand
GTTAAGATGTCGAAGTACATTTCTCTCAGCTCCTGGCTTTAAAGTTCCAGTAATCCAGGGATCGGTTTAATTGTAACTATACCCTCTTCCTGATCTATTGAGACAATAATCTCTCTAGCTACAGGAATCAGGTAATCCCTTTTATCTCCTTTAACCTGGAGTATATCGGTACCAGTATCTGTGCTGACAGCTGTAATTTCTCCTAGCTGGGCTCCAGTATCTGTCTGAACTTTAAGTCCTTTTAACTCAAAGACATAAAAGCTATCTTCAGGTAATTGAGGCAGTTCTGTAATTGGAATGCTAATCAGATGGTCTTTAATGGCATCTGCTGCTCCAATATCATCGATAGTCTCAAGTTTAAGGACAATAAAGCCCTTATGCTCTCTAACTTTTTCGACTGCAAGCTCCTCATTACCTGTAGCTCTCTCCAGGATCAATCTATCATAATCATAAAAGCGTTCAGGATAATCGGTAAGTGGAACAACCCTGACTTCGCCTTTATTGCCCTGATAGCGGACTATCCGTCCAACTGCTATCAGGTTATTCTCGTCATTTATATCTAATATATCTGTCACGATAGCTCACCGCCTGAAATGAATTTCCTGAACCGGCGCTTATGATCTAATATCAACAATCGCTTTCTTACCAGCCTTAGTTGCTGCTGCCTTAACAACAGTTCTGATAGCCCTGGCTATTCGGCCCTGTTTGCCGATAACCTGACCCATATCTTCTTCAGCAACTGAGAGCTTGATTCTAATGCTCTTCTGGCCAACTTCTTCAGTAACTACAACCTGTTCAGGATTGTCAACGATTGAGCGAGCTATTGTTTCAACTATCTCTTTCACAGGTAGCCCTCCTTTATAAGTGCTTACTGTTTACTGTCTATATAATCGGCCCAGATACCGCTATCTTTGAATAGACTGCGGACTGTATTGGAAGGACGGGCACCATTCTGCAACCATTTTAAAGCTTTCTCTTCATCAATTCTAACTTCAGCTTCTTCTGGAGTTGGTTTATAGGTACCAATTTCTTCAAGAAAACGGCCAGTTGGGGCCATGCTTGATTCAGAAACTACCAATCTAAAATGAGCGTTTCTCTTTTTTCCTACTCTTTTTAATCTGATTTTTAAGGCCATACTTGCACCTCCTCTCAAGTGATACTTACAATTTATTTTATAACTGCCAGTCTTAATTCATAAATGGCAGATTAAATCCTGATTTCTTCTTGCCACCTTTGCCGCTCAGCTGTTTCATCATCTTCTTGGTCTGCTTAAACTGCTTGAGCAGACGGTTAACTTCCTGAATAGATGTACCACTGCCATTGGCAATCCGCCGTCTCCGGCTACCATTGATCACCTTCGGCTCTTGTCTCTCTTTAGGAGTCATCGAACTAATAATAGCTTCAATTCTATCCAGCTCACTATCATCTAGCTGCATATTCTTAAGCTGTTTAGCATTACCAGCACCTGGAATCATTCCCATGAGATCACTAATAGGTCCCATATTCCTGACCTGATCTAACTGCTCAAGGAAATCTTCAAAGGTGAATGAATC
>CAYONR010000310.1:0-1563 GCA_964405365.1 uncultured Halanaerobiaceae bacterium | reverse complement strand
TGCTCTTCTTCAATCACTGTCATTTATATCTCCCCTAAAAGTATAATAAAATTTTTACTCTTTATTATACTTCAGGATTTTTAACTATTTTCCTGCATTAGAATATCAAGATAATGATCTTCATTAACTATTCTCTCATATCTAATTCCTGAATTTAACATCGAAATAAAACTTTCTATCCAATCTGAATAGAGTAAATGCATTAACTCAAGATCTACTCCAACTTCTTCCCAGAACTCTTGATGAAGTTTAGCTTTATGCTCCCAGATAATCTTATTCTCAGACTCAGTCGATTCAGATAATCTATCGCAGGGCATCCGCTCTAAAAAGTAATCATTCAATACCTTGAAGACATCTTTTAGATCCATATTATCATCTGTTTTAACCTGTCCAGCAATATTCCTGGACTGCTTCTTATATACCTCTTCTAATAGATCTTTATCATTAAATTCATCATAAAGGTCACGGACAAGAGCGGCCTCTCTACTCTGGGCTGAAACTATTGCACTTTCAAGCCAGGGGTGAATATTATTCCCTGATATTAATTCGCTTAATGGAACATCTTTTTTTAAATCTCCAAATTGCTCTCTAATCGGTTCCACAATATCCTCTACTTCTTCTTGAGAATAAACTTCTGAAAAATTGCTGACTATTTTTCTCTCTCTATCTTCAATTATTTTAATCTGTTGATATAACCATTCATGAATCGGTCCTAAAAATGCACTCATTATAAATCTCCTTTCTTATGTTGATTAGTATTGTCAACATAATAACAGAGATTAAATTAATCTTATATGACTTATATCACAGATAGCCAGTTACTATAAAATTCATTTCTAACCTTATCCCAGGTATCAACGGGAGTTAAGCTGCCTGCAGAATTTAAATAATTTACTGGCTCAGATATTTCAACTCCTTTATCTAAATCCCTCTTATATTCTTTAATTAAAGTATTTTCATTATACTCAAAATGACCGGTAATATAAATATCTTTAAGATCTTTACTAGCAAAGATTGAAGGGCCGACACCTTTCCCTGCAGATATAACTTCAAGACCAGCCTCTTCAATTTCATTCTCATCCAGCTTAAAATATCTTGAATGAGGAATTTTAAATTCTCCAATCTGCTTAGACAATAAGCTATTATCACTTAAAATTTCCTGACCATAGAGGCCAAATATCTTATTAGAAACCAGCTTCTTATCAATCCCATATCTATATTTTAAAGCTGCTATTACCGACCAACATATATAGATAGTTGATTCAATATTTTCTTCAGCATAATCAAAAACTTTTTTAAGTTCATCCCAGTATTTTATTTCAGAAAACTTCTTATCTTCCAGGGGAGCACCAGTGATAATCAGGCGATCAAAATCATAATCGCCCAACTCACTGGTAGGAAGATAATTATTATCAAGATAAGCTTTGCTGGTATTTTTAGATATATATGACTCAAGTCTGACAAAACTTAATGCTACATCTTCATCAATATCAGCAAAGATCTGTTTGAACTGATTTTCTGTCTTTATTTTGGTAGGCATTAAATTTAAAACTGCTACTTTCT
>CAYONR010000309.1:0-1569 GCA_964405365.1 uncultured Halanaerobiaceae bacterium | reverse complement strand
ATCTAAAGAGGTGATTAAAAAATGGGCTTATTAAAAATTATCAAAGAATATCACCAACAGAAAAAAAGACTGAATTTTAATAGAGAAAAACTTTTTGAATATCAGGAGAATAAATTCAGGAAGTTAATCAAACATGCCTGGAATAATACTGACTTCTATAAAAAATTTTACAGTAGCCACGGTATAAAATATAGTGATTTAGAAACCATTAAACCTGAAAAACTTCCGCCTATTAATAAAAAAATTATCATGAATAATTTTAATGAACTTCTAGTCAAGAAAAACTTCAAGCTAGGTGAGATAGAGAAGTTTTTAAAGCAAAACAAAAATCCGGGTTTAAAGTTTAAAAATAAATATAAAATCCTCCATACTTCAGGAACCAGTGGCAATATTGGTATCTATATTTATTCAGATACAGAGTGGGATTTTATAAAGGCTAATACTCTTAGAATCTATCCAGAAGGCTTTCCTTTAAAAAGACAAAAAACAGCCTATATCGGTGCTGTCGATGGGAATTATGCCGGTGTAAATATCTTTATGGCAAGTCAGTCAGGTCTTGAGAAAATATTCTTCAAAAAACCTTTACTAATAGATATAAAAAGACCACTTAAAGACCAACTTAATACTCTAGAAACAGAAAGCCCAGATCTTTTATCAGGTTATTCTCAGGGGCTTGAAGATCTGGCTGCTTTCAAATTATCTGGCCAGTTAAAAATTAAACCTAATCTCTTAATCAGTGGTGGCGAACCACTAACTAAAAGTCAAATTAAAACTATCAAAGAAGCCTGGCCAGAATCAAATATTGTAGATTATTATGCCGCCTCAGAATCACCACTTCTCGGGATAGATAAATTAGATGGCCAGGATATGCTGCTATTTGAAGATTTAAATTTATTTGAGATCTATGATTATGGTTATTATCTAACACCTTTATATAAATATTTCCAGCCCTTGATCAGATATAGAATTAATGATCTATTAGTTGAAAAATCTTCTGACCCAAATCAAAAAAACGGATATAAAAGAATTAAAAAATTAGCAGGTCGTGATGAGGAAACTCCAGTATTTCTATCTGAAGAAGGTGAAAAGGTCTCAATCCATCCAATTATATTTGTAGAATTTTATACTCCAGGTCTTGAAAAATTTAAATTAATCCAAAAAGATAACCAGTCATTTGATTTCTATGTCAAATTAAATACAGACTATGACTACCAGCAGACAATTGATAATATTAAAGAGGAGCTGGATAATATTCTAAACGTAAAAAAGCTTTCCAATGTAAAGTATAAAATAAAAGACCTGGAAAGCTTAAATAATCAGCAGTCCAGATCTTCAGGTAAGTTTAAATTAATTGAGAAAACAGAAAAAGCAGCAGAATTTAGTAAAAACTATAAATAGTCTTATGATTATATACTTCGCCAGGCTTTAAAATCGTATCAGGAAAACCATCCTGATTTGGTGAATCAGGAAAATATTGAGTCTCAAGACAAAACCCTTCTCTATCACTATAGACACTACCAGATTTACCAGGGCCAGCAGGGGCAATACTATTACCACTATAAAACTGCA
>CAYONR010000308.1:0-1596 GCA_964405365.1 uncultured Halanaerobiaceae bacterium | reverse complement strand
GCAAACGGAGTACCGGTAAGACATTATATATTCTTGATGAGCCGACAACTGGTTTACATTTTGCAGATATCAAGAAATTGTTGAAGGTGCTTCATCGTTTAAGAGAAGGTGGCAATACAGTAATAGTAATTGAGCATAATCTTGACGTGATAAAATCTGCAGATTATATAATTGATCTTGGTCCTGAGGGCGGAGATAAAGGCGGTAAAGTACTGGCGACTGGAAACCCTGAAGAGATTGCCAAGGTTGAAGATTCATATACAGGTTATTTCCTGGATAAGGTTTTAAATGCCAATCAGTCAAATAAAGCAACTGGTTAATAATTCAGGCTGGAGGGATATTTAAAAATGGCTGAAATTGAAGAACAATTAAAAGAACTTCCAGATAGCCCGGGGGTATATTTGATGCGGAATAAATCCAGGGAGATAATCTATGTAGGTAAAGCCAAGTCCCTCCGGAACCGGGTCAGATCGTATTTTAGGAAGGGTAATCACACCTATAAAAACACAATTTTGATCCGGCATATTGATGATTTCAATTATATTGTTACTGATACTGAAGTTGAGGCCTATATTTTAGAAGCAAATCTGATTAAGAAATATAATCCTAAATTCAATGTTAGATTGAAAGATGATAAGTCTTATCCATATTTGAAGATAACAATTCAGGATGATTTTCCTAGGATTTTTAAGACTAGGATTGTTAAGAAAGATGGGAATGAATATTATGGGCCCTATGCTGATGTAGATGCTATCTATAAAACTATAGATCTCCTAAAGGATATTTTTAAGTTGCGAACCTGTAAGAAGGAGATAATTGCAGGTAAGCTTGAATCCAGGCCCTGCCTTAATTTTCATATTAATAAATGTTCTGGTCCCTGTATTGGTGAAATTTCCAGGGAAGAATATCGCCGAAATATTAAGCGGATTGCAGATTTTTTAGCTGGCCGTCAGGGTAGCCTGATTAAACTGGTGACAGAAAAGATGGAAAAAGCTGCATCCAATCAAGAATATGAGAAAGCTGCTTTTTATAGAGATGGCCGGAAGGCCCTTAATGAGATGGCCAGACAGCAGAAGATTATCACTGGCGATGAAGGCAATAGAGATGTAATGGCAATAGCAACTGAACCAGAAAGTGATACAGCCTGTGCTCAGATATTAATTGTGCGCCATGGAAGGCTTATTGGTCAGGATTATATCTTATTGGAAGGAGCAGTTGATACTGAGGAAGAAGAATTGCTCAGTTCATTTATTACTCAGTATTATAGCCAGAATCAGGATATCCCTGAAGAGATATTAACTTATCAGCAGCCGACTAATCACAAGAAATTATCAGAGTTTTTGAGTAGCCAGAAAGGTTTTAAAGTTAGATTACATCATCCTGAAAAAGGTGAGAAGAGACGGTTAACTGATATGGCTAGTAGAAATGCTGAACAGAATCTTAAGAGGTCATTGATAAAAAAACGATATCAGCAGGAAAAATCTGCTAAAGAATTAGCCCAGTTACAGGAGTATCTTGAACTTGAAAAGAAACCTTTTCATATAGAAGGTTTTGATATTTCAAATATTCAGGGGACAGATACTGTTGCATCACTTG
>CAYONR010000307.1:0-1604 GCA_964405365.1 uncultured Halanaerobiaceae bacterium | reverse complement strand
AATTAAAACAAATAAATATTGAATTAATTTATTTTTTTTGTTTATTAAAGAAATATTTTCAATAATAGCATATATATTAAATTAAATAGTAACAGCTGGCATTAATAGTATATGTAGAAAGGAGAATATTATTGGAATTTTGGAATATGGTTGATATGCAGAACCAGTACTGCAAAGATTGCGTGGCAGTAGTCTGTCACATGGACAGACAGAAATGTATTGAATCTGAAGAGGCCAGACCATATTTTATCTTTTTTAATAAGTCCGAAAAGACATCATATAAGATAGGAGGTAAAGCAGGCAAGAAAATTATCTACTGCTTGGAAGAAAACATTAATAAAGTAATACAAAAAGCTCCACCTGCACTAACAGGTGAAGCAGTTTAAGAAAAAATATTGTGGATTAAGTATAGCATAAAATATTATGTATGTATATATCAATCTAGTAAAGGGGTAAAATTTATGCAGATAAAAGAAACAAATCAGTTTCAGTGCAGTATCTGTAATAGCTGGTCCAATAACAGGCCAGAAATGATAATAACAGCCCTTAAGTCGCTAACAGTATGCAAGTCTTGCTTTCAAAGCCATAACAGACTGCTGGCGGTTTAAATAATGCATATGAGCGCGAAGGTAGACCAGATAATGCCTGATTTCCACCAGTTCCAACAACAGGTCAAAAACCCTAGAAAATCGGCAGAGGGTTCAGGTTATATGTATATGACCTTAGATGACTTAATAGACCACGCTAAAGAGGCAATGGCAGGTAAAGGTTTAAGCTTTTCTCAGGAAGTTCGTTCCAGTGAGAATGGAGATATAGAACTTATGACTAGGATCTATCATACCTCAGGCCAGTGGTTCGCTTTTGGTCCTCTAATTCTGCCTAGAGATAACGATAGAGAGATGAACAGGATCCAGCAGGCAGGCTCAAGTATCACTTACGGAAGAAGATATAGCCTGGCAGCTGCACTGGGTATTGCTTCAGAGGTCGATAGTGACGGATTAAATAACGGAAAAGAGCCAGACCCAGAACCTCCAATAGTAACCTTAAGAAGATACTATCAGCAGGATAAAAATGGGGCCCGGTCTCTAATAGATAGCATAATTGCAAGGGAAGGCCAGCTCGGCCAACTCCCTCTACCAAGACAGTTAAACCTGATATCGGAAATTGAAAAGGTTCACTAATATAGAGATTTGAGAGGAGAAATACCATGAATGTAAAAGCAAGTAACCTTCAAATAAATACCCTTCAGCAGGGCATGGAATTAACGGTATATATAGATAGGCACGAGGTCCAGGAACTTAAAGGTATCGAAAAGCTGATCAACGCACCATTGAAAATGGCACTTCAACTCGACCAGGCCAAAAAAGAAAAAGAACTAAAATTAATCTCTGATCAAGAAAGAAAGGTTATCAATCAGATAACCAGGGGCTTTTCTAAAAAATATGACCAGGGCCAAAACGAAATGAGAGCAGTCTTAATGGATAGGTTTATCCAGGATAGCTCTAATAAGTGGAGCCGTAGTTTCTCTTTAGAGAGCTGCTTAATGGAACTGGCAGAGGATTTCATAGCCTGGCTCTATGACCAGTCGTTTCAGGAAGATGTAG
>CAYONR010000306.1:0-1618 GCA_964405365.1 uncultured Halanaerobiaceae bacterium | reverse complement strand
CAAAATGAGTACTTGTTATAAATATAACATAGCATGGAGGTGGGAATTAGTTTGGAAGAAAAAGATGAAATTAGAGAAGAAATTTATCTGCTTTTCTGTAATCTTATTTCAAAACCAGAAGTCGAAATATATAAGGAGTTAAAATCAGATTTACATATTAAACTCTGGGAAAAATATAATGATTATTTTAATGAGATTAAGATTCCTGAAAACTGGAAAAGCAATAATTTGCCTGACCTAAATAGATGGAAAGCCCTCTGGCAAGAATATTTAGACATTAATAACCCTGGACTTAAATTAATTGAGTCAGTTTATAAACCCTGGACAATTGATGAAAGTTGCGGAATGCCCTTTGCTGATGATAAAGGCTATATCATGGGTGACTGGGCTCATCATATGCTGCATTTATACGATCTTTTAGACTTTAAAATACCAGAAGAATATTCTTTCTGTCCTGACCATTTAATTTTAGAGTTAGAATTTATGAGTATTTTAGTTGCAGAAGCAGACCATAGAGAACAGTTACAATTTATTGAACAGCATTTAGATTGGCTTAATGATTTGGTAGAAAAAGCTGAAAATAATAAAGTTGATGAATTTTATCTTGAACTATTAATATGGATTAAAGATTTTGTTGAAGCTGATAGGATTTATTTGAAAAATAATTAAAATGGAGGGATATTAAATGTCTGAAAACAAAAGCAGTCGCCGTGATTTTTTTAGAAATTCTGCAGCTGCCGGCTTAACTGCGCTAGTATCTGGAGCAGCAATTGCTGATGGTAAAGCCTTTGCTGAAGATAACATAGAAGGTAAGAAAGCTATTTTAATGGATAATAGTCTCTGTATTGAATGCCAGGCCTGTCGAGTTGCCTGTCAGAATGAATATGAAGTTAATATCGAATATAGTTTTATTAAATTTAATTCTATTGAAAAAGGCGAATACCCTGATGTCAAGTACCAGTTAAGACGGAATAGCTGTATGCATTGTCCTGACGCTCCCTGTATTGCTGTCTGTCCTGTAGATGCTCTATCTGAAAGCGAAGAAGGATTTACAGTTATCGATGCCAAAACCTGTATCGCCTGTGGAAGATGCCTTGATATCTGCCCATACGATGTTCCAGAAATCGGATCTGAAAGAATGTATAAATGTGACCTATGTCAACATCGTATAAAAGAAGGAAAAGTACCAACCTGTGTCGATACCTGCATCTCTTATGCTCTAGATTATGGTGATTATGAAGAAATGCTAGAAAAAGGTAGAGCCAGAGTCGAAGAATTAAAAGCTAAAAATCCTGATGCCAATCTTTATACAGCCGGTTATACTGAAGGAGATTTCGGACTATTATTAATATTAAAGACAGATCCAAGAGAATTGGATCTAGTTAAAAAATGGAACTAATATAGATAAGGAGGTTTTTGAATAAATGAAATTAACTAGACGTAAACTTATAAAAAAATCTGGCCAGATAGCTGGAGCTTTGGCTCTTTCACTTAAAGGTTTTAACTTCTTTGACTGGTCTGCTGATGCCCAGGAAGCTGATATTGAAAGGTTTCCTACATTATGCAATACCTGTGGTAGCCAGTGCGGTGCCTGGGCCTATGTGAAAAATGGCCGGGT
>CAYONR010000305.1:0-1620 GCA_964405365.1 uncultured Halanaerobiaceae bacterium | reverse complement strand
TTATTTAATGATTACAGGAGGCTAAGTTAATGGAGAAAAGGTGGAGTTTGGAAAAGTTATTTCCAGCAGTTGATAGTGATGAATTCAAAAGAACTAAGCAAGAATTTATTGAAAAGTTAGAAGGGTTATCTAAGTGGGAACCTGATGATAATAAAAGTGATCAGGAAATTGCTGAAGATTTTATTGAAAGTATGCAGGAATTTTATAAGCTGAGAACTTTATTAATGGCTTATTTACATTTAGAAGTAAGTGTGGATGCGAGAAATCAGAAGGCTTTAAAGTTGATTGATGAATTAGAGAAAGAGGCTGTAAAAATCACAGCCCCTCGAGTTAATTTCATGCTTTGGTTCCAGGATATTATTTCTCAAAATAATGCCATCTCTGAATTTGTTAAAGGTTCTGAGTTATTAGAAGAACATCAATTTGTACTTGAAGAATTACATGAAGAAAGTCAGTATTTGCTATCTGAAAAAGAAGAGGTTTTAGTTGCTGAAATGAAAAGAACTGGCTCTTCAGCCTGGACAAAGTTACAGCAGAAATTAACTTCAACTTTAAAGGTTGAAATTGAATTAGATGGAGAAGAACAGGAGTTGCCTTTATCAGTTGTTAGGAATCTGTATCATAAGGCTGATCCTGAAGTGAGAAAGACTGCCTATGAGGCTGAACTGGCTGCATATGATAAGGTAGATGAATCAGTTGCTGCTGCTTTAAATGGAATTAAGGGCGAAGTTTTAACTGTTACTGAAAAGAGGGGCTTTGATGAGCCACTTGATGAAACCCTTGTTAATTCAAGAATGGATAAAGAGACTTTAGATGCAATGTTAGAAGCGATGAAAAATAATCTGCCTGCTTTCCATGATTTTTATAATGCTAAAGCAGAAGTATTAGGACATGATAATGGCTTACCTTTCTATGATATCTTTGCACCTTTAGGGGAAGTCGAGATGGAGTTCAGTTATGAAGAGGCTAAAGATTTTATTGTTAGTAATATAAGGGAATTCAGTGATGAAATGGCTGATCTTTATGAAGAGGCCTTTAATAATAACTGGATTGATGCTGAACCTAGAGATGGCAAAAGAGGCGGGGCCTTTTGCTATAATATTAATCCGATTGAAGAGAGCAGGATTTTAAGTAACTTTACTGGCTCATTTAGCGATATGACTACTCTGGCTCATGAATTAGGACATGCTTATCATGGCTATTGTTTAAATGATGAGAGCATTCTTAATACTAGTTATCCTATGCCACTTGCTGAGACGGCTTCCATTTTTAGTGAGACGATTGTCACTAATGCTGCTTTAAAAGAGGCTGATCAGGATGAACAGTTTGTAATATTAGAGAATAGTATTACTGGCTCCGGGCAGGTAATTGTCGATATTTATAGCAGGTTTTTATTTGAAAGCCGGCTATTTGAGGCAAGAAAAAATGCTTCTTTAAGTGTTGATGATTTGAAAGAGTTGATGGTTGAAGCTCAAAAAGATGCTTATGGTGATTCACTGGCTCATGATTATTTGCATCCATCAATGTGGATTAATAAATCCCATTATTATTCGGCAGGTAATAATTATTATAATTTCCCTTATGCTTTTGGTCTTTTATTTGGATTAGGGGTTTATGCAT
>CAYONR010000304.1:0-1620 GCA_964405365.1 uncultured Halanaerobiaceae bacterium | reverse complement strand
TGCCTAAAACCAGATCAAGCTTTGCATTAACTATCTCACCTGGTTCCAGGCTATCGCGACCAGAATGGGCCGCTAAAATCTTTTCTACCATCGTCATTCCCATAATTTATTGATTCCTCCTGGATTAACCTACTAGTATTTTATTAACTGCATTCTTGTAAGCTAAAGCACTTGCTTTAATAATATCTGTATTGACTCCTCGACCAATATAGATCTCACCATCATTTTCAAGTTTAACAGTAACATTACCGAGAGCATCTTTGCCACCAGTAATAGCATCTATCTTGAAGATTAAGAGCTCACAATCGACTCCAGCTGCCTTATTAATCCCATCATAGACTGCCTCAATCGGACCGCCCTCAGAACAGGCTGATTCAAGTATCTTCTTGCCTTCTTTTTCAACATGAATAGTGGCAGTCGAGATTCCATCACCGGTAGTCACCTGCACTCTCTTAAGTTCAAGAATTTCTGGACCCTGACCGAACTGATCCTCTACTATCGCCTCCAGATCAAGGCTGGTAATATCGTTCTTCTTATCAGCCAGATCTTTAAACCGTTTAAAGGCATCATTAATCTCATCATCTGATAGCTGATAACCCATCTCTTCAAGCCTATCTCTAAAGGCATGGCGGCCCGAATGTTTGCCGAGAACAATCTTGTTTTCCTTTAAACCAATAGTCGTTGCATCCATAATCTCATAAGTGGTCCGCTCTTTAATAACTCCATCCTGATGGATACCTGCCTCATGGGCAAAGGCATTCTTGCCGACTATCGCCTTGTTAAACTGAATATCCATTCCAGTCAACTGACTGACCAGTTTGCTGGTCCGATAGATCTCTTTCAAATCAAGATCAGTCGTCTGATCATAAAAATCTTGTCTTGTATTTAAAGCCAGGGCAACTTCTTCCAGAGCTGCATTTCCTGCCCGCTCACCAATTCCATTAACAGCAGTCTCTATCTGAACTGCGCCATTTTCAATAGCTGCAATCGAATTAGCAACTGCCAGCCCGAGATCGTTATGGCAATGGACGCTAATCTCTGCCTGACTGATATTCGGAACATTTTCCTTAACATATCTGACCAGTTCTCCAAATTCAGCCGGTGTGGAATAACCGACAGTATCAGGAATATTAATAGTTGTGGCTCCTGCGGCAATTGTAGCTTCAAAGATCTCACAGAGGAAATCTTTATCACTCCTCGAAGCATCTTCAGCGGAAAATTCAACATCATCGGTATAACTTTTAGCCTGCTTAACTGCTGCAACGGCCTGCTCTAGCACCTCAGCCGGGCTCTTCTGCAACTTATATTCCATATGAATCGGAGAAGTAGCAATAAAGGTATGTATTCTCGGACTATCAGAAGCCTTAACAGCTTCCCAGGCCCGTTCAACATCTTTTGGATTGGCTCTGCACAACCCAGCAATTACAGGCCCTTCAACCTCTTCTGCAATTTTCTTAACTGCCTGAAAATCTCCTTCAGATGCAATCGGAAATCCTGCCTCAATCACATCAACTTTTAATCTGGCAAGCTGTTTGGCAATCCTCAATTTTTCATCTACATTTAAGCTCACCCCAGGAGACTGTTCGCCATCCCGGAGGGTCGTATCAAATATCTTTACTC
>CAYONR010000303.1:0-1656 GCA_964405365.1 uncultured Halanaerobiaceae bacterium | reverse complement strand
GAGGATTTTGATTAAAAATCTTTAATATTAGTAATACAGAAAGAGTTTTTATTTTCAAAAATTATATTTAGGAGGGGTTAGATTAATGAAAAAAGTAATTGGATTAGTTTTAGCAGTAGCTTTGGTTTTTGGGTTTAGTTTTGCAACTGTTCAGGCCGACGGTCATATGCCTGAAAAACCAGACACATTAAATATTATAGCTCTTGATATCGATGTTGACCAGTTTGGCGAAGGAGTAGAAATATTTGAAGAGAAGTATGGTATTGAAGTAGAGTGGATGTCATTTCCATATGGTGATCTCTGGAGTCAAATAACTACTAGTATCCAGGGGGGTCAAACAATTGATCTCTTTATGATGAGTAATTCCTGGCATCCTGAATTAGGGGCTTTAGGTATGGCAATGCCTCTTGGAGATATTGTCTCCCAGGACAGATTAGATGAAATTAACGAAAGATATTATGATATTACTGTTGAATTTTTAAGTTCACATGGCGAGCAATGGGCATTACCAGGTACTGCTTCATCAATCGGATTCTTCTATAATGCAACTATGCTAGAAGAATTAGGCTATGATTCAGCACCAGAAACATGGGATGAAATGCTACAGATCTCCCGTGAAGCTATCGATGCTGGTTTAGCAGACTATGGTTTCTTCCCAGGATATTTAGCTGGCCATGAAGATGGTATGGTCCAGTTTGATGTAATGCTAAAACTTCATGATGGCGAATGGATGAATGAAGATATGACAGAATTTACCTTTAATAGTGAAGCTGGCGTTGAAGCATTAACACTTATGAAAGAAATGCTTGACGAAGGTATTATTCCTCAGGCTTCTTTAGAACAGAGTGACTGGGATAATATGCATTATTTCCTAGCAGGAAATACTCCATTTGAAATCAACTGGAACTTTGTGCACAGCATGGCTATTAATCCAGATCAATCAGAAATAGTTGATGATTTTAAAGTTGGTCATATTCCTGGTATAGAAAGAGATACCTATACAGTTCTTGGTGGCGGTGGTTATGCTATTTCACCTACAACCCGTTCACCAGAATGGGCATTTGAACTTCTTGATTATATGCATCGCGAAGAAGGCGCTGTTGGTGTTATGAGAGAACAGGGTGGCGCAGAAGGTACAATGGTCGAAGTTTATGAAAATGCTGCAGACTATGGATTTACTGTTGAAGAATACCCAATGCTTGAGATCTTCCAGGAACATTTAGAATATGGTGGATTACGTCCTAGTGATGATTTATCATGGTATTCAGAGTTTAGAGATAATATCTTTACACCTGCCATGCATAGAGCTCTATTAGGGCAACAAGATATAGAAGAAGCTCTTAATGAAGCTCAGGAAGAAGCACAGCAGATGTTAGATAGTCAGGGTATGTAATAATTTAGATTAGAAAAATAATAAATATAGTAAATTCAGCTTAAAACTAAGCCTCTTATCTCTTTTCATAAGGGATAGGAGGCTTAATTTTCAATTTAGTAGGAGGGATATTACATGAAAGACAAGAAAGACGTGAAAAAGGGTAAAGAGATAAGCGAGAAGAAATTAGGCCTCTTTATGATAACCCCTACAATGCTAATAATTTTACTTACTGCAGTAATACCAATTATTTATGTTTTATATCTTAGTACTCAGGATATAAG
>CAYONR010000302.1:0-1662 GCA_964405365.1 uncultured Halanaerobiaceae bacterium | reverse complement strand
TGCAGATGAGATAGGAGCAGATGGCTGGGCACCAGATGCAGCTTCAGCCAAAGATTTAGTTTTTGAATTAGCAGAAGTTAATTAGGTCAGGGGGTTAAAATTAATGAGCAAATATACAAGATCAAGGTTTAATATTAATAAGTCAGTTAATTACAGGTCTTTAAGTGATGATGAGAGAGAAGAAATTTATCTGGCAGCTCTGGAAGTCCTTGAAAGAACAGGGGTTAAATTATTTTCAGAAGAGGCAAGAGAGATTATGATTGAAGCAGGTTGCTGGCAGGATGATGAAGAAGAGGAATTAATCCGAATTCCTCTAGGATTAAGCCAGTGGGCTGTAGATTCTGCGCCGAATAAAATTATTCTTTATGATCGCGAAGGCAATCGTCAACTAGATTTAAGCACAACTAGAACCCATTATGGACCTGGGCCAACAAATACCTATCATAGAGATCCTTATACTGGTGAGCATAGAAGACCGGTTTTAAGTGATACTGAAAATGTAGCCAGAGTTTGTGATGCCCTTGATAATATTGATTTTGTAATGGATTTAGGGACTCCAACTGGAGTAACTGATAATATTGCTGATGTTCATGCATTTAGGGCTCTGGTTGAAAATACAACTAAGCCAATAGTTCACTGGGGATTCGATATTGAGCAGTATGAAGATATGATAGATATAGCTTCAATTGTTGCCGGTTCGCTGGAAAAACTCCAGCAGAAGCCATTCTTCTTCCTTTATTCTGAACCAACTTCGCCTCTTCTTCATTCTAGAGAGGCAATAGACAAGGTTATTTTTGCAGCCAGGAAGAAGATACCGATAGTCTACACACCATGTGTCATTTCCGGCGCTACAACCCCGGCAACTATGGCTGGAACACTTGTTCAAGGAATAGCTGAAAGTATTGCTGGAATTACTCTATCTCAGTTAGTTCGCCCAGGAACTCCAATAATCATGGGTGGAGTTTATGGAATTATGGATATGAATACTACTATTTATAGTTATGGTAGCCCAGAATTCAATGTACTTCAGGCTGGTGTTGCTGAAGTCGCTCACCATATGGGAGTTCCTGTTTTTGGTACAGCAGGTTGTACAGATTCGCATACTATTGATGAACAGGCGGCGGCAGAAGCAGCTATGAGTATTTTAACTGCGGCACAATCTGGTGCTAATCTGGTTCATGATTGCGGATATATAAGTTCTGGTCAGTGTGGTTCTCTTGAGCAACTGGTTATGGATGATGAAATTATTGGAATGGTCAGGAGAATCATGCGAGGAATAGAAGTTACTGATGAGACTTTGGCTATTAATGTAGTTAATAATGTAGGTCCAGGTGGACATTTCTTAGGTGAAGATCATACAGTAAATAACTTTAAAAAAGAGACCTGGTTCCCAAGTCTAATTAATAGAATGCGGCATGATGGCTGGAAGCATCAGGCAGGTAGTTCAAGAATGGGAGAAAGAATTAAAGATAAACTCCACAAAATTTTAGATGAGCATGAAGTTCCTGCTCTATCTGAAAATAAACTTGAAGAGATTCAAAAGATTATGGATAGGGCTGAAGACCGAGAAGCCAAAAAAGCTAAGAAAAAGAAGGAGGACAAAAAATAATGGCAGATTTTGAAAAGTTAAGTGAAAGCGTAATAAAAGGAGAAGAAGAGAAG
>CAYONR010000301.1:0-1666 GCA_964405365.1 uncultured Halanaerobiaceae bacterium | reverse complement strand
TTTAGTATGCCCAGTCTTTTCAGCAACTAAATCAATTAATTCAGTCTTAGTCATTGTCTCACCTCCTTAAAAAGTTATTCCTTATTTACTCTTATTCTTGATATATCATAAAACTCCTGCTTAAAATTAAAAATAATTGCTTTAATTTGTTGAAATTTTAATAAATTATCTAATTTCGGTCTTAATTTCTCTATTCATAAGGTCATCAACTGCCTTTAAAGGATCCTTTTCATCAAATAAAACTTTATATATTTCTTCAGTGATAGGCATTTCAGTTTTAACTTTTCCACCTTTTTTAGCTAAAATCACAGATTTTGTAGTTTTTATTCCTTCAACTACCTGTCCAACCTCTCTTTCAGCTTCATCGATATTTAAACCTTCTCCAATTTTATAACCAAAACTTCTATTCCTACTATGTTTACTGGTACAGGTTACAACTAAATCTCCTAATCCAGATAAACCAGAAAAAGTAGCCTTATTAGCCCCTAATTCAACTCCAAATCTGCTTATTTCAGCTAATCCTCTAGTAATTAGTGCAGCAATAGAATTATCTCCATAATCAAGCCCGTCAATTATACCTGATGCTAAAGCAATAATATTTTTAATGGCTCCACCTAACTCAACCCCTAAAATATCAGGATTTGTGTAAGCTCTAAATCTGATATTACTCATTACTTTTTGAATTTCTTTAGCAGATTCCATATCGTTAGAAGCAACAACAGCTGCTGTTGGTTTATCTAAAATTACTTCTTCAGCATGAGTAGGACCTGATAGAACTGTGATCTTATTTGATAGTACTTCGGATATTATTTCACTATTTGTTAAAAAGCTATCTTCTTCTATACCCTTTGCAGTAGATACAACTATTGCATCTTTATTAATATATTTTTTTAGCTCTTTAGATACTTGCCGGGTTGCCGAAGTTGGTACCGAAATAAAAACAATATCTTTATTTGATACAGCCTCTTTAATATCATTAGTAGGTATGATAAAATCAGAAAGCTTATAATCAGGGAAATAGTCTTTATTCCTTCCTGTATTAATCATATCGTTTACCTGATCAGCTCTTTTAGCATATAGATAAACATTAAAATTATTCTTTGTCAGGTTTTCAGCAATAGCCGTACCCCAACTACCACCACCAATTACTGCAATCTTTTTGGTCATTATAACACCTCTATTTATTTTCTTTACTTGAACCTAAGTTTATTGGTTTTTCTTCTCCATTTATCAATCTCTTAATATTCTCTCTGTGGGTGTATAAAACAAATAAAAACAATAAAAATGCCATAAATGTTTCTATACCAGAGCCTGTTAAAAACCAGATCGATATAGGTAATGATCCAATTCCAACTATTGAAGCAAGAGATACTATTTTAATAGTAAAAGCAATGCTCAACCATATTATACTTAATATTATAAGACTTATAAAATTCAGGCCTAAAATGACACCAAAGGTAGTTGCTACCCCTTTACCACCATCAAATTTTAAAAATATAGACCAGTCATGCCCTATTATGGCAAAAAAACCAATTATAAAAATAAAATATTCTGGACTATCATATAAAATATTTCGCCCCAGCATTACTGGAATAAATCCTTTAAAGATATCCATTAATGCTACTGCTGCTCCCATTTTTAATCCTAATTTCCTGGCAACATTAGT
>CAYONR010000300.1:0-1668 GCA_964405365.1 uncultured Halanaerobiaceae bacterium | reverse complement strand
CACCAAACTGTCTCCAGTGAAAGCCTGTCCGGAATAAATACATTGCAGTAGTCATGCCAGCCCGACCTGTACCACCCTGACCTCCAACAAGTACAAAGGGTTCCTGGAAAAGCTGGAGATTTCCGATAATAGACATTGTAACACCAAAGAATATTACAGGCTTTAAAAGTGGTAGAGTTATTTTAGTAAATACCTGAATGATATTGGCACCATCTACCTTAGCTGCATCATAAAGACTCTTGGGAATAGTCTGGAGTCCGGCAAAATAAATTAACATATTCCAGCCTGTAAATCTCCAGGTTACTAAGCTTGCAATAGAAAATCTAATAAGTCTAGGTTCCCCGAGCCATCTGGCAGGTAAATCAAGATTTATAGTTTGAAAAAGAAATTCTAGTGGCGGTAATTGTTGTATCCAGATTAAAAATGCATTTAATAGGCCTGAACGGTGGCCTAAAAGCACATCAAAGATTAAAGCAATAGCCACTGCAGAGGTTATGTAAGGCAAAAAATAAGATGTTCTAAAGAAATCTTTGAGTTTTACATAACTTGAATTCAAAATGAATGCAAGTGATAAAGCAAAGACATGCTGGGGTATTGTTGTTAAAACAAAAATTATAACAGTACTTTTAACTGAATCCCAGAACCATGAGTCAGTTAAAATATAAGCGTAATTATCAAGACCTACAAAACTCATTTCGCCTATTCCATCCCAGGAATTAAAACTTAAAAAAAACGAATATAAAATTGGGAAGAGGCCAAATATTAGAAACAGAATAAAAAATGGTGATATAAAGACATAGGGAGCAATTTTTTTATTTAATCTAAGTTTATCAGTGAATCCTGAATTATTATTGGATTGCATTTTCTTCCTCCTAGCAAAAATAATCAAAGTATATTCTTATAATGAAGGGGCTGAATTTTATTCAGCCCCTATTGGTTTAATAATTTATCTCATTCTTCTTCTTAATAACTGTTCAGCATCTTCTAAAGCTTGCATAATATCTTTATCATTTTCAAGAACTTCACCTAAAGCATCGCCTACTATATCTTCAGCAATATTATCATATCTATTGGAATTAACTTCAGGAATCTGCTGAGCAGCATTTAACCAGAGTTCTCTAACATTCTGACCTGCATAGAAATCTGATGGAACTTCAAAGATTTCGTGGTCAAAGGCTGCAAGTAATGATGGGAAAATATTAGCTGCCTCGAACTGACCTATCTGAGGCTCAACATTAGTAGTTACATACTGAATGAATTCCCATGCTTCTTCTTTATTTTCAGCATCTTCAGGAATAGCTACGAAAGAACCACCCCAACCAATAAACATATCATCTGGTAAATTAGCAACGCCCCATTTGCCGGCAGTTTCAGGAGCCATCCAGTTCTGGATATGGCCACCTAACCAGGCACCAGAAGGCTGAGCTAATATAGTACCTTCCTGGAAAGTTGAATACCATTCATTAGTCCACTCACCAATATTACCATCTAGACCTCTATCTCTAACTTCTTTTGAAAGCTCAAAAGCTCTTACAAACTTATCAGAGGTTATAATCGGTTCTCCTTCATCATCAAAGAACTGATAATCTCCTGCTCTTCTAATCATTTCGTAGACTGAAGCAGCATCTGCAAATAACCAGCGATTATCTTCTTCAGTTGTTGCAGCAA
>CAYONR010000299.1:0-1697 GCA_964405365.1 uncultured Halanaerobiaceae bacterium | reverse complement strand
AGGCCATGCAGTCATTTTTCAATAGTTTTAAAGATAAAATTAATGGAGAAGTTAAAATCAAATTATATAAAGGTCAAGCCAAAGTTGCTGGCAGAAAATCTAATAACTCACTGTATGATAACGGTCTTGCAACCTATGAAAAAAATGATAGCTTTGATCACGATGCCGCAGCCGGCTTTATTAAACTCTGGTCTCTCCCATTAAAGACTGCTGGCCAGGCTAAAGAAACTAGCAGCAAAAATAACATGAATAAGAGGCAGATAATATGAAATTATGGGGTGGCAACTTTAAATCAGATTCAAATAACAAATTAAATAGCTTTAATTCTTCACTGCCTTTTGATATTAAACTATATAAATATGATATAGTAGGTAGTATAGCCCATGTAAAGATGCTTGCAGCCCAGGAGATAATAAGTGAAGAAGATAAAAATTCAATTTTAGACGGACTTCAAGCGGTTAAAAATAAAATTCAAAAAGCTATTGAAAACGACGATTATCTAAATTATGATGCCGAGGATATCCATAGTTTAGTTGAAGAATTATTAACTAAAGAAATAGGCCCTACTGCGGGTAAGATGCATACTGGCAGGAGCAGAAATGATCAGGTCGTACTTGATATTAAGCTCTATTTAAAAGACCAGATAAATAATCTACAGGATTTATTAAAAACAGCTATAATTTCATTAACCGAAAT
Organism: uncultured Halanaerobiaceae bacterium; assembly: GCA_964405365.1. Lineage (GTDB taxonomy): Bacteria > Bacillota > Halanaerobiia > Halanaerobiales > Halarsenatibacteraceae > Halonatronomonas. The sequence continues at coordinate 1,001 of CAYONR010000299.1, read as the reverse complement.
AGCAGAAAAGGAAACTGAAACTTTAATGCCTGGCTATACTCACCTCCAGGCAGCTCAGCCGATTACATTAGGCCATCATCTCCTGGCCTATGCCTGGAAACTAAAACGGGATTACGATAAATTATCAGATACATTTAATAGACATAACCTATCTCCTCTTGGGGCAGGAGCTCTTGCAGGAAGCAGTTTTCCATTAGATAGAAAAAAGGTAGCAGATGAATTAGGTTTTGCTGGGATCACTGAAAACTCCCTGGATACTGTTAGTGATAGAGATTTTATTTTAGATTTTCATAGTTCAGCAGTTAATATAATTATCCATCTTAGTAGCCTTGCTGAAGAAATAATCATCTGGAATAGCCCAAATTACAACTTTATTGAAATTAATGATGAAATGTCAACTGGAAGCAGTATTATGCCACAGAAGAAGAATCCTGATATTGCTGAACTAATCAGAGGGAAATCTGGCAGAATCCTGGGAAACCATACAGCTCTGGCCACATCTTTAAAAGGCTTACCTCTAGCCTACAACAAAGATTTACAGGAAGATAAAGAAGGTTTATTTGATACTGTTGATAATTTATTTGAAATACTAAATATTCTTCCTGACTTTTTAAAATCAATCTCATTTAATAGAGATAATCTTAAAAAAGCAACTTATAACGGTTATCTAAATGCAACTGAACTTGCTGATTATTTGGCTGATAAAGGCCTCCCATTCAGATTGGCCCATCAGGTATCAGGCAAAACAGTTAATTTTGCAATTGAAAATAACTGCCAGCTATCTGAAATAAGAATCGAAAAGTTTCAAGAGATTTTAGATCAGATTGTAAACTCCAGCCAGGCCAATAGTTTAAATATAAAAATTGATAAAGAAATTTATGATTGGCTAGATCTAAATAATGCTGTAAAGAGAAAAGATCTTCCAGGTGGTCCGGCTCCTGAACAGGTCAAAAAGCAGATTATAAATTTACAAAATTTATTTAAGTAATTAATATCATTAA
>CAYONR010000298.1:0-1700 GCA_964405365.1 uncultured Halanaerobiaceae bacterium | reverse complement strand
GATTTATCGTTTTATACTCACTGGTTAGTTACCAAATGGAGAGATCCAGGCAAGAAAACAAAAGTTTATAGTTTAATTATTATCATAGCAATATTTTTGATTTCAGCAGGTGGAATTTATTTAATCGGAAGGTATTTTTCAGATAGTTACATTTATATGCATAGTATGCATTTGCCGATTATTTTATCTGCTATTATATTCAGATCAAAGGGAGGTTTAATAGCTGGCTTTGTTGCAGGGATGATTTTTGCCCCGATAATACCTATAGATTTTGGGCTGGATTTACTAAGAGCCAGAGTTGGTTGGCTATTAAGAACCGGGTTTTTTATGGCCGAAGGCATGATTGCAGGGGTTACATTTGAGATTCTTCATTATCAATTCAATAAATTAGAAGAGTCATCATATCATGATCCTTCATCTGGATTACCAAATAAGTTATATTTATTTGATAAGTTGAAAGAGATCCAGAAAAAAGATGAAACTACTGACTATAAATTAATTTTAATTAATATAAAAAATTATTCAGAAGCAATTAATAATTTTGGCCATAGTAAAACAGTTGAATTTAACCAGGCTATTGCAGAAAAAATTCAGGATTGTATAAATAGATCGAATAATATTTATAATATTTATAATGATAATTTTGTTTTGATTTATAATGATAATTCTACATATAGTAAATCTTATGCACACTCACTTAAAATTTTAGAAGAAGAATTCAATGATTCTTTTGTATTTAATGGAGTCCCTATATATCTTGAAACATATTTTTCAGTTGCTCCAGTAGAAAATAAGTTAAACCCGGAAAAATTATTTCAAAATGTCTATTTAGCATTAGAACAAGCTAGAGATCTAAACCAGAAGTTGATTGAATATAAAGATGAATATAGAGAGAAAGATGAAAATAATTTAATATTGCTAGGGGAAGTAAAAGATTCTATTCAAAATGAAGAATTTTTTCTTAAATATCTACCTAAATTAGATTTGGAAACTAATGAAATTATAGGTGCTGAGGCTCTTATTCGCTGGAACCACCCTGAAAAAGGTCAGATATCACCAGGATTATTTATACCTCAGGTAGAAAAGACTGCATTGATTAATGATTTAACCTACTGGGTTATAAAGAAATCCTGTGAAGAATTAAAGCTGTTAAAAGATGCTGGAATTGATATCAATATTTCAATAAATATAACTCCTAGAAATTTATTGGATAAGGATTTTATCAATAAATGTATAGAAATTATCGAAAGTTTTGGTCTTAGCCCGACTGATTTTGATTTAGAACTTACTGAAACAGATATCATGCAGGATATTGATAATGCTGCAATAAAATTAAAAGAGCTAAACCAGGCAGGTTTCAATATCTCTTTAGATGATTTTGGTACAGGTTATTCTTCTCTTTCTTATTTAAAAGAATTACCATTTAATAATATAAAGGTTGACCAGGTTTTTATTAGAGATATTTATAAGAAGCCAAAAAGTAGGGAGATTGTTTCTGCAGCAATAAAAATGAGTCATATCATTGGCTGTAAGGTGGTGGCTGAAGGCGTGGAAACAGAAGAAACTATCAACGATTTAAGTGTGCTTGGCTGCGATTTTATCCAGGGCTATTATATTTCTGAGCCACTTACCATTCCAAACTTTATTGAATGGTATAATTACTATTAAGTAAAACTTGAAAATAATTTAAAATTTTTAAA
>CAYONR010000297.1:0-1702 GCA_964405365.1 uncultured Halanaerobiaceae bacterium | reverse complement strand
CGTAGTCCTCAGAAATCTTCTCAGCCATGCTCTGAACAATAATTTCTGGATGACAATTAAAGGATTTCAAATGAATTATACCGTCAAAATCTCTCTTCTTAAAATTAATTATATGTCCTATATTGCGCTTCGCATGACCCCCTACCTGACATTCCAGATATTCTTCTCCTTTATCAAGTAAATGCTGATATTTTCTTTTTTTAAATGGAATTAAATGACCATCAAAATAGCTAGAAATATATTGGGATCTTTCAACTTCCATACCCAGTTTATTAATCATTTCCACTATATGATTGTTGGTAAACTCATCCATAACGACATATATTTCCCCCACCACACCTATTTTCACTCTCTCCTCTTCTGGTATTACTTCATATTTCAGTGAGTTTATTTTATCTCTACCCCATTTCTCCACTTCTTTTATCTCACTCAGGCTTTGCATTTCTAAATATTTCTCTTTTATTTCAGTCCAGAGGTTGCAAAAATTAGAAGGATTAACCGCATACGCCCGCTTCCGGTGTATAAGCTTTAAAAGTCTGTCCAGCGAATGGGCAATTTTATAACATATGTAGACACTTCTTAGCAGGTTAAATAGAGAAGTATGTTTTTTGAGCAATTTCACGTTTTCCATCAGATCACGCCATTTTTTAAATTCATGTTCAAATATAACTATATCTATATCCAGACCCAGATCATCGAGAATCTTCTGCTGGCAATCTCCAAAATAGCCAGCAAGGCAGGGTCCATTACCGCCGTTGACCAGAACTGTATCAACCCCTTTTTCATGCAGTTCAATCATGTTGCCCAGCATAACCTTCATGGGAAAACAGGCAAATTCCGGAGAATGTTTCACACCCATTTTAAAGGTTCTTTCAGTGGGCGGAGGAGGTTTTATCACATTATGACCGAGCATATTAAGTAGTTTATAGTAAAAAATGGAGGAACCCATATAAGGAAAACTCACTTTCATCTAATTACCACCTCAAGTTAAAGTTTATCTCAAATCATCTTTCTTTTTAGGCGTAGTAAAATCTGCATGAATAACTAATTTCTAATTATGTAGTAAATTCAATAATTTATTCGATTAAATTATATCACAAAATTGCCTTCTTTGACAGGGTTTAAGCCAGTTTTCCAGCAGGAATGATAGTCACCTAGAAATAATATTTGATCTAAAAACTACAGGTTGCTACAAAAATAAAAATAGCCGGAGCAAATAAATCCTCCAGCATAATAGAGAGATTATACCATTTAGCAAAAAGTGTCATCAAATCTTTTTTTAGCTGATCAACTATTTCGGAAAAGATATAAAAATAAAGTTCTTCTCCACATCGGTTGGTGGAAACCACCTTTTGGTATTATATAAAGTGCTTCATTTTTAAATTGCTCCACCTAGAACACCAAACAATTATTCAGTCAATTTATCCAGGAGATCTTTGCCGAAATGATAATTAAAATTCAATCTCTATCTCTTCAACCGGGCCAAATTCTTCCAGTTCCCTATCGAACCTATTGCGGTCACCTACCACCATAATAACTGCCTCTTCAGGACGAAATTCTTCCTTAGCTGCATTCTTAATATCCGCTTTGTCAAGTTCCTGAACCTGTTCTATATACCTCTCGTAATAATCAGATTTCAGATCAAAAAAATCAATCATAGTCTGTCGACGGGCAATCTCTTCGGCCGAGGTATAGCGATAGA
>CAYONR010000296.1:0-1713 GCA_964405365.1 uncultured Halanaerobiaceae bacterium | reverse complement strand
AATCCGAGGATAAAACTCAAGTATGGGGTGGTATTAAAATGAAAATTTCTACAAGGGGAAGATACGGACTTAGAGCAATGATTGATTTAGCATTACATGAAGATGGTAAAGCTATACCTTTAAGGTTGATTGCTGAAAGAGAAAATATTTCAGAACAGTACCTGGAGCAACTGTTTGCTAATTTACGGAAGTCAGGTTTAGTAAAGAGTGTAAGAGGTGCCCACGGAGGTTATTTGTTAAATAAAGAGCCTAAAGATATTACTGCAGGAGATATATTTAGGGTACTTGAAGGACCAGTTAGTCCAGTTAATTGTGTCCAGGAAGATTATGAATGTGAACAGAGTGAAGAATGTACAACCCATGAATTATGGAATATCTTGAGTGAACAAATCGAAGAAGTTTTAGACTCTCATTCTTTAGAAGACTTGAAAAATAAAGCTGAAAAAATAAAATCAAACTAAGTTTGTAGTTAATGAGGTGAAATTTATGGATAAAAGATATTATTTTGACCATGCTGCAACTACTCCAATTGATGAAAAGGTTTTTCAGGAAATGAAACCTTTTTTAACAGAGGAGTTTGGTAATCCTTCCAGTATTTATCAGGAAGGCCAAAAAGCTAATCAGGAAATAATGGAAGCAAGAGAGAAAGTTCAGGATTTGATTAATGCTGAAGATAGTAGAGAAATAATTTTTACTGGTAGTGGTACTGAATCTGATAATCTTGCGATTAAAGGTGTTGCCATGGCATTAAAAGATAAGGGTAAGCATATTATTACCAGCGAAATAGAACATCATGCTATTCTTCATACCTGTGAATATATGGAGAAACATTTAGGTTTTGATGTAACTTATTTAGAGGTAGATGAAAATGGATTTATAAATCTTGAAGAGCTTGAAGATTCAATTAGAGATGATACTGTTTTGATTACCATTATGATGGCAAATAATGAGATTGGAACAATTCAACCTGTCAAAGAAATTGCTGAAATTGCAAAAGACCATGAAGTATATTTTCATACTGATGCGGTGCAGGCAGCAGGTCAAATAGAGATTGATGTACAAGAACTAGGAGTTGACTTATTGACTTTATCTGCTCATAAAATTAATGGTCCAAAAGGTGTAGGTTCCCTTTATGTTAAAAAGGGCGTTAAATTAATACCGCAGATGAACGGTGGTGCCCAGGAAAGAAAGCGCCGTGGTGGTACTGAGAATCTTGCAGGGATAGTAGGTTTTGGTAAAGCTGCTGAACTTGCTAAAAAGAGATTGCCAGAAAAAAAAGAAAAGCTTATTAAGCTGAGAGACGAGATTATTAGTAATATAGAGGAGAACATTTCTGAAGTTATTTTAAACGGACCAAAAGGAGATAAAAGGCTTCCTAATAATGTTAATTTTTGTTTTAGGTATATTGAAGGAGAGTCTATCTTATTAAACCTGGACTTCTTAGGTATTGCTGCTTCTAGTGGCTCAGCCTGTACTTCAGGTTCATTGGATCCTTCTCATGTATTGCTTTCACTTGGAATGTCCCATGAAGTAGCCCATGGTTCTTTAAGGATCTCTTTAGGTTATAATACTACTGAAGAAGAAGTTGATTATTTATTAGACAAATTACCAGGTGTAATTCAAAAAATTAGAGATATGTCTCCATTATACGATGGATAAATTATAATAGATATTAAGGAGTGTGTTTTTTATGTATTCAGATAAAGTAATGGA
>CAYONR010000295.1:0-1741 GCA_964405365.1 uncultured Halanaerobiaceae bacterium | reverse complement strand
GCAAGCCTGCCCATCCTAAAGCAGGTATATTAGAGCCTGCCAATATAGATCAGAAGGCCAGAATAGATCTATCACTGTATGCTATAGATCATGGCCAGGTAGAACTTAAATATTATGATCGAGATAAAGATCAATTAATAGATGCAGAATCTAAGTCTATTGCTATCAACCCGATATTTTTTGAGTATCAGGATTATGATATTTATATCGAGAGTAAGATTGAAAATAAAAAAGAAGATCAAATAGAATTTGATCATATTAATCGGGAAATCCGGGAAGCAGTAGCACCACCTAAAAAATCAAGTAAAAACCTATTTGGCAGCATTAATTTTAATAGTGATATTGGTTTAAGCGATCTTATTTTAAAAAATAATGGCAAAACTATAGCTTCATTGACGATAGAAGTATTTCCTAGCAAAATAGATTATCAAGAAGATTATCAGCAGTTATTGCGTGAGGTTAATGAAGAAGTCTATAATCTGGCTTATGACTTTCTTAAAAAGACCTATCAGAAAATGCATCCTAAGGAAGCTGATTCTACATCGGATTCAGAGTTTTATTCGATTCTAAGAACAATTTTTAATGATCTGCTAAAGGCATTTAATCGGATTAAAGCTTATCCCCATCATCGACTCGTTAAAGAAGAAAAAGTTAAACCGGCATCAAAAGTTAAGAATTTCAATCGCCAGAGCATAAAATGGATTAATAAAAATAGCCAGCATTATGATAGAGATCTGGAGTTGCCTAGAAAGTTATTGACGGTTGAAAAAAGGACTAGCTTTAATACCTTTGAAAATAAGTTTATTCGCTGGATTTTTACCCAGCTCAATAAGCGTTTAAATAGATTTTCTGACAGATATAAGTCTATGCAGCGAGAAACTGACGAAAGACTATTAACAGAATTAAAATCTATGCAGAGAAAGTTAGAATATAATCTTAAACATAGTTTCCTGGCTGGAGTCGGTGAGCTAAATAAGCTGGATTCAATAACCCTTGTTCTTCAGATGGCACCAGGTTACAGGGAACTATATAAATATTATCTTATGCTATTAAAGGGATTATCTCTCCAGGGCAAAGTTTTTGATCTATCTTTAAAAGAACTCTGGGAGCTCTATGAATACTGGTCTTATCTAAAACTCAATAAATTGATCAGAGAAAATGATAGATATGATATGATTAAGCATGATTTAATAGACCTCGATTATTCTGGGATCAATGTTACTCTTTCTAAAGGTAATCAGGCCGAGGTTCATTATGAAAATATCAAGACAGGGGAGAAGTTTACACTTTCATATAATAAGATGGTCGCCAGCAGCTTAACTACAGGTCAGAAACCAGATAATGTTCTGACTCTCAATAAAGAAAACTCAGATGTTGAATATCATTTTGTTTTTGATGCCAAATATCGCCTCAACCCAGGTAATGGTGGTAAAGATAATAGTATCCCTGGTCCAGAAGAAGCCACTATCAATACAATGCACCGCTATCGTGATGCCATTATCTCAGAACTGAAATCTGGAAACACTAGCTCAGTTAATCAGGGCAAATCAGAACCGACCAGAGCAGTCGTTGGAGCCTATGTCTTATTCCCATATGATGATGAAGAGAAGTATAAAGACCATCAATTTTATAAAAGTATTGATCAAATCAATGTTGGTGCTTTTCCTTTTCTGCCCAATCATACAAATTTAGTATCAGAATTTCTTGAAGAATTAATTGAAGAATCAGCTTTAACCAATTA
>CAYONR010000294.1:0-1747 GCA_964405365.1 uncultured Halanaerobiaceae bacterium | reverse complement strand
GAAATAGATATGGCAATTGATTATAATATTGATAATGCTAAAAGTTATTTAGAAAGTTCAGATTACGATACACCTATAGAAGTTGACATTATAAATAATAAGGAGAATAATTTGAGAGGTGAGCATGTAGGAGAAATAGCAGATTATATCAATAATATAGATGATTTTGGTATAAAGTTGAATTCAAAATCATTACCCTGGGAAGATTTTATTCCACTACAGTCAATTAGTATTATTGGAGTTACAGGAAATTCTCCACTGATGCTAAATTTACTTTTAGATACTTCTGGTTTATAGGATAAATTAATAGAAGATAAAACAGCTTCTGAGCTGCTTAAGAAAGCTCAATTGAATTTAGATGACTTAGAACAGGCAATGGAATATCTAAATCTCATAGAAGAAATGCTAATAGAGGAGGCGTATTATATTCCAATTTCTTACTTTCCTGTAACAGAATAATTAATAGATTCAATTTTATTTTAAATCATAAATCCAGGGCCAGTATTGAATCTGGCTCTGGATTTTTTTAATTACTCTGACTGAAATTTTATTCAGGAGTAATCATGACTATTTAACCTAAGCTCTGGCCTCTCTTAATAGCCTGTGATATAATTAAACATAACAACTAAAATATTTTCTGGAAAGGTCTAGGAAAGACTAATCCGGGTTGGAGGAGGAAGCTAATGAATATAAATTTAGATAGACTTAAGAATAATATAATAAAGCTGGGCTGGTTCGGCTTTGCCGGTGATGAAAATAAAGAAATACCGATTGGCGATAAAGGGATTACCAGGCTGCCCTATACCAGAGTTTATTCAGAGGCAGAGGAATTTGTCAGAGAGCAGATGGAAGAGGCAGGGCTGGAGACCTTTAGTGATCCTATCGGCAATCTCTTTGGCATATTCCCTGGCGAAAACCAGACCGATGAGATGATAGTGATCGGCTCCCATATAGATACCGTCGTCAAAGGAGGTATGTTTGACGGCAGTCTTGGAGTGATGGCAGCAGTTGAATGCCTGAGGGTGCTCAAAGAAAACGGCTACCAGAGCAATCATAAACTGGTGGCAGCAGTCTTTAATGGCGAGGCCGGGGTAAAATATCCTCCCTATCTAGGGAGCAGGGCCTTTATCGGCGACAAATTCTCATACGACGAGTTAAACCAGATAAGATCAGCCAGGCTTGGCGAGGCAGAACTAGAAGCTTCAGCAGTCGACACCAGCAGGATCAAAAACTTTCTGGAGCTCCACATAGAACAGGGTCAGGTCTTAGAAGAGATGGAAAAACCAATCGGAGTCGTCAATGGAATAGTAGGCATCTCCAGATACAGAGCCACAACGACAGGCAGGGCCGACCATTCAGGAACAACACCGATGGAACTCCGGGACGACGCCTTAATCAAGGCCAGCAGAATCATCCTGGAGCTGGAGAAAACAGTTAAAAAGCTCAATCAAGACGGCGGCCGGATGGTAGTAACAGTTGGCGATATAAAGGTGAAATCTGGCGCAGTCAATATAATTCCAGATGAAGTCGAGTTTTTAATCGAGATCAGAGATATGGAAGAGGCAAATATCAATAAAGTATTCAAGTCAATCGAAGGCCTGAATATCAAAGGCTTAAAAATTAAAGAAACCTATTTTGAAGATAGCACCTATCTCAACAAAGCCGTCCAGCAAGAGATAGCCAGCGCAGCCAAAAGCCTGGGCTATGATTATATGGATATCCTCAGCGGCTCAGGCCATCATGCCGG
>CAYONR010000293.1:0-1750 GCA_964405365.1 uncultured Halanaerobiaceae bacterium | reverse complement strand
GGCCTCTTAGAAAAAGAACAGGGCAGCGGTACTTATGTGGCAGATGGCCAGGAAGGTAATTCAATCTCGCCGCTGGTTAGTTTATCCAAACAGATGAAAAAGTTGGGCTATGAGCTTAATACTGAAATTAAAGAATGGCAGGAACTAAAAGCCGATAAAAAAATAGCAGAAAAACTTAAAATTGAGTTAGGCACAAAAGTCTATTCTTTTATTCGCTTAAGAGAGGTAAACGGAGAGCCATTACTTCTGGAAAAAATAATAATTCCAGCAAAGCTGGCTCCAGATTTAGATAAAAAGTTTAATTCATCGACCTCGTTATATAAAATTCTAAGAGTAGAATATCAACTGGCTCTAAAAAAAGCTGAAGCAGAAGTTAGGGCAGTCAGTTTTGATAAAGATAATATCTCAGATAAAAAAGTAGTTGAGGCTTTAAAAATTGGAGCAAAAGAACTGGCTTTATATTTCAATCAGCTTACATATTTAATAGATGGCCGGCCGATTGAATGGAATAGAGCATATTATGCCCAGATCAATCATACATTCAAGTTGAGTTTTGATAGCAATTTAAACGGTGAAATTAAATTAGGAAGGGATGATTCTTAATGAGAGTAGAAATTGTGAAAGACTATGGTAAATTAAGCAGGAAAGCCGCCAGATTTGTAGCTGGTCTTGTGGAATTAAATCCTCAGGTAGCTTTAGGATTACCGACAGGAAGTACGCCACTGGGATTATATGAGGAATTAGTAGATATTCATGAAGAAGATGATCTCGATTTTTCATATGTAAAGACTTTTAACCTGGATGAATATGTTGGGCTTTCCCGGGACCATTCCAGAAGTTATTATAATTATCTCCAAGAAAACTTCATCAACAAAGTTAACTTAAAATCCCGGAATACTTATTTCATAGATGGAAAGGCACCGGATAAAGAAGAAGAATGCAAAAAATATGAGGAAAAAATTCTTAAGGCAGGAGGCTTAGATCTGGTTATTTTAGGTATTGGCCGCAATGGACATATCGGTTTTAATGAGCCAGCAGAAGAGTTAATTTCCAAAACCCATAAAGTTGAACTAACCAAAAAGACTATTGAAGCAAATAGCAGATTTTTTGAATCTGAAGATGAAGTGCCTAAAGAAGCATTAACAATGGGAGTAGGAACAATTTTAACTGCAGATCAAATTCTTTTAATAGCCAATGGCAATTCCAAGGCGGCGGCAGTTGAGAAATTATTTTCTGGAAAAATATCAACCAATTTTCCTGCTTCATTACTTCATACCCATCCAGCAGTCACCGTAATGATTGACCAGGAAGCATCTAAGAGGATATAATAGTGTAAAATGTTGGGTTTCAGTAAGGTACCTGCTATTATTAATACTGCAGGACTAGAAAAGCGAGTTAGATTGTATTTACCTGATTATTTTGTTATAATTAAAGTTATCTCATTAAATAAAACTCAAGGGGTAAGTCGATGCAGAGAACTCTTGTGATTTTAATAGCTCTAGGCCTTCTGATTGTTTTTGGAGGTTATCTGAAGAGATCTATTCTGGAAGGATGAATAAAGTAGTGATAAATATAATTAATAGAGATCAGCTAATAAATAAATATCTGTATATAATTATGTTGGCTTTACTTATAATCTTTGTTGCTACTACAGCAGTAAGTGCCGACAATATTTCATTAAAGGGCGATAGTTTCGATTTTGACGCTAGTACCGGGATTGCTACAATGAAGGGAAATGCCGGTGGCCAGT
>CAYONR010000292.1:0-1750 GCA_964405365.1 uncultured Halanaerobiaceae bacterium | reverse complement strand
ATATATATTACCAGCAGTAATAGCTATGATAATAACGATGTTGGCCGCCAGCCAATCAGAAGATAGGTTTTATAAACCTGCAGAGGTAGATCTACATGGCAGAACTAAAAAGAAATTGAATTTTAAAGCTATCTTTAAATACATTGGGGTATTCTTAATTATTACTGCCCTACTATATCTAGCAATAATTATTGCCCCAATTGTTTTAGGAATAGTCATCATAGGAGCAGTTCTTTCATCCTTAAGGTTTGGCATTTTCTTTAGAATCTAAGTTAAGTGTATTATCCTTCCAGGCTAAAAAATTGAGAGGTATGATATTATGATTATCAAAGATAGTCTTTCTATCAATTACAGGTCATTTAATCAGGAGTTCAGCCAGATTATGTCAACTAAAGGCCCTGACAATGGAGACAATAATGGTGACAATAACCGCCAGCTGCTAGTTGAATCAACCTATAACGCCGATTACCTTGAAATCAATATCCAACTCTGGAAGGCAACCTCTATGACCGAAGATATTATTAATTTTATCAGCGACTACTTCTCAGCCCAAAAGACCATCGGCAGCCAGGAAGAACTAAGAGGTTTCTATGCTCAGGCCAAAGAGGCCATAGATTCCAGCTTCAACCAGGCTATTTCTAATAGCAGCAATAGCGACCATCATGAGCTATTAAACTCAGCCCACGATCAGGCAGTTAAAGAACTAAAAGACTGGTATCATAATGGCGGCAAACCCAGAGAAAAAGTAGACCTTACTGCAATTGAGATAAATAGCGTAAGTATTAAATCAGAAGTCTCAAAAATTATTAATCATAAGATAGATGATATTTGAGAAATAGGCGATTAATAAAAGGGGTGAGCTAAATGGACTTTAGAGTTGATGGTGTAAGTAATGTGGTTGAGGAGATGATGACCAATCAGTTTGGACCTGTCGATAGAGTTGGGTCTATTAATGAGGTAGGCAAAAATCTGGCTGAAGAGACTAAGTCAGTTTTAAGCCGTTATAATGATCAGCTCAGTATTTCAGTGGTAGGCAGACATATGAACGAGATTTACAGTCAGGTCCAGGAGACAGGCAGCGATGAGGCAGTTGCAGGCTTTAGAGACATGGTTATGGATATTGCTAGAACCCCTGATACTATGGAAACATTTCGCTTTGTCGATACAACCACAGGTCTTGCCGAGGCTGATGATGGCGATGCCTTAGCAGGAGCTTTTGAGGCAGTCGGAGGCCTTTATGAGACAGGTGAGAATGCCAGAGGCTGGTTTGATAATATGCACGAGATGGAAACCGAGAAGATGGACTCTTACGTTGAAATAACAGATAACTTTCTTACCGCTGAGAGCGATTTATCAGAAGATGCCATCACCAGGTTTATTAATTTAGTTGAAAAGATCCAGGAGTCTGCTGATCTTGAACAGGAGGATATAGATAACCTAATGGATCAGCTCTTTACCGGCGTAGAAGAACAGGGCTCCATCAGTGGAGCAGTCGAGTATATGGAGTCATTCTCCAACAACGTTCTTTAATATTACGAAAATGTTTTCTAATATTATTTAGAGCTCAAACTTTTTTAGAGTATTATGGATTCAGTTTTATCAGGAGGTGGCTAACCAACCATGGAAATGAGCAGTGTTAACCAGCAACAAATAGCAAGTGTTCAGCAGGCATTATCAACAATGACCTTAGACCAATCAATGAACCGCAGCGGAGCAACAATGTCTAAACTCATGGAAGGCATGCAGGAGA
>CAYONR010000291.1:0-1759 GCA_964405365.1 uncultured Halanaerobiaceae bacterium | reverse complement strand
TAGATTTAAATAGTGATTCTAATGTTTTAGAAGTTGGAAGTGGTTGTGGTTATGTGTTGGCTATTTTAAGTCAGATTGTTGCTCAGGTTTATGGGATTGAGAGGCAGTCTTCATTGGTGGAACGTAGCAGGAGTACGATAAGTAGGCTTGGTTATAATAATGTTGAAATAAAGTATGGAGATGGTAAATTAGGCTGGGCTGAAAAGAGTCCATTTGATGCAATTTTAGTCAGTGCAGCTACCAGTGAAGTTCCTGATGAGTTGCTAAATCAATTGCGTTTAGATGGTAGAATAATTTTGCCGATTGGTAATAATTTCTTGCAGAAATTACTCTTATATCACAAAAAAGCTGTAGATGAATTTGAGATGGAAAAATTAGAGCCTGTAAGATTTGTGCCATTAGTTGACGGTAAGTCTTGACAATTTTTCCTCCAGCATATATACTATACTTGAACAGTTGCTCAAGTATTATATTAAGAGAATACCTGGAGGAATTTTAATGATATTAAATTATAAGATTAATGGTTATTACTGTTCAAGCTGCATGGATAAAGTTATTGATTCTATCAAGGATCTGCCAGGGGTGATTGAGGCAGAACTTAATTTTAGCCTGGATAAGATTAAAATAGAGCTAAATAATGAGGAAACTAAGAGCATAGATTATTTAGATGAAAATATTAAGAATTTAGTCGATAGATTTGAACCATCTGCTACTGTGGAAAAAGTTGGTGAGGGTAGTAAGCTACAAAGAGAGACTAATTTAAGGACTCAAAAAAAGTGGTATAAAGATAGTAGAATACACCGTTTGTTGCTTGGGATAGTTTTTGGTCTTGCTGGATTTTTATTTTCTAGAAATAATATAGATATCTATAATATAAATATTGGACTATATTTGATCGGTTACTTGCTGGTAGGGGCTACAGTTGTTAAACAGGCAGGCAGGAATCTGATTTCTGGAAAGGTTTTTGATGAGAACTTTTTAATGTCGATTGCCACTATCGGAGCTATGTTAATTGGAGAATGGCCTGAAGCTATTGCGGTTATGGCTTTCTATAAAGTTGGTGAATACCTCCAGAATAGGGCAGTATCATCCTCTAAGAGCTCAATCAGAGAGCTTCTAGAATTAAAGACTGATGAGGTTAAGGTAAAAAATGGCGATGGAGATATTATTAAAAAGACTGCAGAAGAGATAGAACCTGGTGATTATCTGGTGATTGGTGCTGGAGATAAGATTCCAGTTGATGGTGAGATAATTGAAGGTCAATCGGCTCTAAATACATCTGCCTTAACCGGGGAGTCTGAGTTGAGGAATGTCAAGCCAGGTGATGCTGTTCAGTCCGGGATGGTAAATAGTAGTGGCTCGTTGATTGTCAGGGCTGAAAAGTTATATAAAGATTCAGCTGTAGCAAAGATTATCAAGCTTGTTGAGGAAGCTACTGGCAGGAAATCTAAGACAGAGAAATTTATTACTAAATTTGCGAGATATTATACCCCGGTCGTTGTTCTGCTGGCCACGATGGTTGCTATTATTCCGCCCCTCTTGAATCTTGGGACCTTTAGTACCTGGTTTTACAGGGCATTAATCTTTCTTGTAATTTCATGTCCCTGTGCTCTGGTTATTTCGATTCCACTGAGTTTCTTTGCTGGAATAGGAGTTTCGGCCCGTCAGGGTATTTTAGTTCAGGGGAGCAATTTTCTAGAAGCTTTAGCTGATATTAAATCTGTGATATATGATAAGACAGGAACTCTGACTGAAGGTA
>CAYONR010000290.1:0-1788 GCA_964405365.1 uncultured Halanaerobiaceae bacterium | reverse complement strand
AATACTAATTAATTTTTTGCTCAAAATAAAAACCCCCTTATAATTTTAAATTCATCTTTCTATTCCATTATTAATATATCATTTTTAACTAAATCTTGCAACTGAAATAGTTAGCCAGACTTAAAAATTTATGTTATAATTAATTTGAATTTAAATTATAAAGGAGGCCTAAAAATCCATATGTACCATAGACAACAATCAGAAGATGATTATCTACTTATATTAGGTAGGAGATGTACCGGTTTAGCAATAATTGGTTTCATAATCGGCATAATGATTTCATTATTAAATAATTTTAATCTACCAGGACTAATATTTTTCTCATTATTCACCAGTTATTTAACCGGCACAGCCTTCTGGGGAGTATATAAATTAAACCGCTGGTTCTATAAATACCGCTCAAAAATGCCAGATCCCGTCTGGCAGATAATCAGAGTCGGAGTTTGGATAGCCGGTGTCCTTATAGGAATTATTTTTTATGGAGCTTTTCAGCAATTCATTCTCCTCTTAGCTCTTGATGATGGTTCAGGAAAACCAACTGTTTTCCAATCAATTATTATTCTTACACCTTATATAGGACCTAGATATGCAAATAAAATAAATTATAGTCCTCACGGAAAAAGAAGACATTAATATTTACAAAGTAAGCAGAGCCAATCAAGGCTCTGCTTTTTAATTCGATTCTATTTTGCTCTTGCTCTAATCTTATTCAGCCTAAATCTAATATAACTTAAAGGAGGATATAAGTCTAAGGTTAATCTCTGACCGGGTTCCAGTAAATCTTGAAGATCATAAACTTTACCTGCAACAATTATCTCCTGTCCTTTAGTTCTAGATACTCTGATTATTAATTGCTCAAGCTTAATATTCTGTCCTTCTTGAACAAATCGACCATTCTCTCTCCTAAAATCCCCACCGTCAAGTGGCAGTCCAGCCCCATATGACTCAAATACAGTCTTATACAGAATAAATCTATTATTATCAACTGTAAAATATTCATGAACAGGTGTCCTGGCAACTGAATGTATATACCTCAACTCAACTTCTGTCGATTTTATAAATACTGGTTTTACTTTAATGACTCCATTATCGTTAGAAAATACAATCAACTCCACTATACTATTAATCAAAACAACTAAAATTAATAAAACAACCAGGCCTAAAATTAATCTCTTCATTATTACTCAGCTAACTTTCCACCTAAGAATAATGGCTTCATCGGTAAATTAGCAGCTTTTCTCTGTGTTATATATATAGCCAATATTCCAACAAGTCCTATTAAATCCATTTGAATATCAGGAACCGTAGAAAGAATTGCAAAACCTAATAAACCAATTCTCTCCCACCACCTGGTCTTTGTAAAGAAGTAATTCTGAATACCTGCCGACCAGGCATACATTCCAATAACAGCGGTAATAACAATCCAAATTAATTTATACCAGGTAACATCTATCATTAACATCATTGGAGAATAAACAAATATAAAAGGTAAAATAAATGCCGCCAGATCAAATTTAAACCCTAATAGACCAGTTTTAACAGGGTCTGAACCAGCTACAGCCGCAGCAGCATAAGCTGCCAGTCCAACTGGAGGCGTATCATCGGCTAAAACTCCAAAATAAAGAATAAATAAGTGTGCAGCAATAATTGGAATACCTAACCTGGTTAAAGCTGGAGCTGTCAGAGTCGCTACAATAATATATTTAGCAGTAGTAGGTAATCCTAAACCTAATATTAATGATGCAAACATAGTTAATACAAGAGTTAAAAAGACATTCCCTCTAGAAA
>CAYONR010000289.1:0-1792 GCA_964405365.1 uncultured Halanaerobiaceae bacterium | reverse complement strand
TTTTATACGTAATGTTGGGAGTGGGCGCAAACCCACTCTTTATTTATAGATTATATAATTTTGGAGGTATATAGATGAAAATCACAACTAGAACTGAGGAATTAGTAAAGGATATTATATTAAATGATGATCTTGAAATTGTCTCAGTTGAATATCTTAAAGAAGGCTCAAACTGGGTATTAAGAGTTTATCTTGAAGACCGTGAAGGAAATCTCTCTATTGAAGACTGTACTAGAATTAGTAAAGCTTTATCTGATAAACTTGATGAAGAAGACTTTATTGATGATAGTTATATTCTGGAGGTATCGTCTCCAGGAGTTGAAAGACCTTTAAGAAACGAAGATGATTATAATCGTTTTAAAGGAAGAAAAGTATATATTAAGACATATGCTCCTTTAAATGGTAGAAAAGAGTTCACAGGAATATTAGAAGGTTTAGTAGACGGTTCAGTAAATATTACTTTAAGTGAGACTGAAGATAAAGTTGAAATACCTTTCAAAAGCATTGCAAATGCAAGGCTTTCTGTTGAATTTTAAAGGAGAATAGGAGGAATAAGATGAATATTGAATTTTTACATGCTTTAGATGATATAGCTAGCGAAAAAGATATTTCTAAAGATATACTTTTAGAGGCTATTGAAACCGCTTTAGAATCTGCTTATAAAAAAGATTTTGGTTCTAAAGACAATGCTGAAGTTAAAATCGATCAAAATTCTGGAGAAGTTCGAGTTATTGCCAGGAAAGATGTGGTAGAAGAAGTTGAAAATAAAAACTCAGAAATATCTTTAGAACATGCTCAGGATATCGATCCAAAATTAGATATAGGTGATGTTGCAGAAATAGAAATAACGCCAGATAATTTTGGGAGAATTGCAGCTCAGACCGCAAAACAAGTAGTAATGCAGAGAATTAGAGAAGCTGAGAGAGATGTGATTTATGATCATTATAAGCAAAAAGAAGGCGAGTTTATAACTGGAACAATTCAAAGATTTCATAAGGACTATATAATGATAGATATGGGTAAAACTGAAGCGTTATTACCTCCATCAGAACAGATTGATACTGAGACTTATGAAGTTGGAGATAGAATCAAGTTATTTATAGTAGAAGTAAGTTCTACTAATAAAGGTCCGAGAATATTAGTTTCTAGAACACATCCAGGCTTACTGATGAGACTCTTTGAAATAGAGATACCCGAGATTTATGATGGAACCGTTGAAATAAAAGAAGTAGCTAGAGAAGCAGGTTATCGTTCAAAGGTTGCTGTTTATTCAGAAAACGACGATGTTGACCCAGTTGGCGCCTGTGTCGGTCCAAGGGGGAGTAGGGTGCAAGCTGTTGTAGACCAGCTTGATGGTGAAAAGATTGATATTGTAAAATGGCATCCTGATCCAAAAGAATTTATTGCAAATGCTTTAAATCCAGCTGAAGTTACTGAGGTTATTTTAAATGAAAAAGAAGCAATAGCCCAGGTTGTTGTCCCTGATTTTCAATTATCTCTTGCAATTGGGAAAGAAGGCCAAAATGCACGTCTTGCAGCCAAGCTAACAGGTTGGAAAGTTGATATTATTAAAGAATCTGAGTTTAATGCTAGCGATGAAGATACTGAAGAGATTAATGAAGAAGATGTTGATGATTTAGATGAAGAAAAACTTGATGTTGTTGATAATGAAAATGAAAATATAAGTGAAAAAGTTCAGAAATCAGAAAAAAATTCACAGGAGGGGTAAAAGTTGCGAGGAAGGTCTATTAAAAAATGTGCCGGTTGCGGTGATCACCGCAGTGAAGTAGAG
>CAYONR010000288.1:0-1796 GCA_964405365.1 uncultured Halanaerobiaceae bacterium | reverse complement strand
AAAAAAAGGTCTAAGCCAGCTTCTGTAGAATATTATTTATACAGGTAAAGCAATAAAATTTATAAAAAGAGGTGTTAAAGATGGCCAGCAGGGTACCGACTAGAACGTTAGGTAGTACAGGTGAAGAAGTTTCTATTCTTGGACTTGGCGGTTATCATATTGGGCTTCTGGAAGAAAAAGATTCTATTAAATTGATTAGAAAAGCTATTGACCAGGGAGTTACTTTTTTGGATAATGCCTGGTGTTATCATAATGGACTCAGCGAAAAGTTAATGGGTAAAGCCCTTCAGAATGGTTATAGAGAAAAGGCATTTCTAATGACAAAAAATCATGGTCGGACAGTTGAGAGGTTTAATAAACAACTAGAAGATAGTTTAAAAAGATTGCAAACTGATTATATTGATCTTCTTCAGTTTCATGAGATAATTAGTGAAGGCGAGCCTGCCAGAATTGAAAAAGAGAAAGTATTAGAAGCAGCTCTAAAAGCTAAAGAAGCAGGCAAAATCAGGTATCTAGGCTTCACAGGTCATCGAGATCCCCATTATCATCAACAGATGCTAGAATTAAATATCGATTGGGATACAATTCAGATACCAGTTAATATTCTTGACTATCATTACCGAAGTTTTCAGAACCAATTAATTCCCCAGGCTGAGGAGAGAGGGATTGGAGTAATCGGGATGAAGAGTTTAGCCAGTGGTCGAATTTTTGAAACTGATTTATCTGTTGAAGATGCAATTAATTATTGTCTTTCATTGCCGATCTCAACTCTAGTTAGTGGAATCGATTCGGTTCAGGTCCTGGAGCAGAATTTAAAGATAGTAGAAAACTTCAAAGCAGCTACTGAAGAGGAGCTTTATAGTTTGAGAACCCGGATTGAACCTGAAGCTTATAAAGGACAGTACGAATATTACAAGCATTAAGAAGAGGGGGTATCTGAAATGGTAATTTCAGCAGGGAGTAATCCGAATGCAATAGTTCTGCCAGATCAGAATGGCGAAGATATCTATATTAGTGATTATGACAAACAGTTTAAGCTACTTTCTTTTCATCCATTAGCCTGGACATCTGTCTGCTTCAATCAGATGAAAGATTTAGACCAGCATTATCAGGATTTTGTTGATAATAATACTATTCCTTTTGGAATCAGTATTGAACCGGTACCGACTAAGAAAGCCTGGTCTAAAGAACTTGAATTAAAAAATTTAAAGATACTATCAGATTTTTATCCTTTAGGTTTTGCAGCTCGAATGATGGGGGTATTTATTGAATCCAGAGGCCATTCAAAACGAGCCAATATTTTAATGGATCCTAAAGGAGAAATCGTATGGTCTAAGGAATATAAGCCATCAGAAAGACCTGATATCAAAGAAGTATTAGAGGAGGCAAAAAATGCAGGGAGTTAATCATAAAATTTTAAAGGTAGATCTTACAGAAAAGGAATTTACTGTTGATGAACATGATGATAATTTTTATCGTAAATATATAGGTGGGCGGGGTTTTGCTCTCTATTACATGCATAAGGAGATGGACCCAGAAGTAGATCCTTTCAGTCCAGAAAATATGCTGGTCTTTGCAGCCAGTATTATAGTTGGTGCTCAGGGCCCAGCCATTCCCAGGCTTACAGTCTGTAGCAAATCTCCTTTGACCAATGGTTTTGGCGAAAGTGAAGCCGGCGGTTACTGGGCTCCAGAATTAAAGAAGGCTGGTTTTGACGCTATCGTTATTACAGGGAAGGCAGAAAAACCGACTTATCTCTATATTGAAGATGGCCAGGTAGAATTTAAAGATGCCAG
>CAYONR010000287.1:0-1813 GCA_964405365.1 uncultured Halanaerobiaceae bacterium | reverse complement strand
ATAGCCATAAGAAAAATACTTTACTTTCATAATGAAATTACCTAAAAGTATAAAGCCAAAGACTCCAATATAAAATACAGCATAATAGATATATTCCTGAGTAGATTCCAATAATGACGGATCCCTGGTTATGTAGTTAATAATTCTGATATCCTGCAATAGACCTTCAGAGAGAAGATAATAACCAATTATCCAGCTCAAAAATAATAATATCAACCCAAAATGAAATAAACTAAATAGCCGAATTGATATTTTATCATGGTCAAATAATTTAACTATTTTCTTAAATATATTCACTCCTGGCGCCTCCTACCTTAGTCAAAATCTGTCTGATTAAATACACAGTCTACATTGCCACATTCAAGACACCTGATTTTGAATTTATCCATATATAAATCACTCCTTTAAAATACGCTAATACAATTATACTATGTTAAACAAAAAAATAAAAATCCCATGATGTTTTAGAAACACCATGGGTCAAAAACTTTATTCGTCATCTAGAGAAACAGTTTCTTCAACTTCTTTTGTAGCCTTTTTTAATTCACCAAGACCAGATCCGATAGCTTTACCGATTTCAGGAAGCTTACTCGGTCCAAATATTATAAGCACAATCACTAGAATAATACCTAATTCAGGAGCACCTAAACCAAACATTCACTCCACCTCCAATTTTTAATTATATATTTCTGGTAATCTAAAGATTTCTACTTCCTGTCCCGATTTTACCGGTGGCGAACCAGCTGGAACATCTATAAAACAGTTGCAATCAAGAGTTGTCTTAAGTACACCAGGCCGTTGATTACCTTTGCTCAATTTAACAATATTACCCTTCTCAGTTCTAACAACCCAGGCTCTCAACATCCTTCTGGTACTACTTGATTTATTGAAATCATCGATAAAGATAGCCTTCTCTTTTCTTAAGTTTTCTTTTTTAAGCCCATTTATTTTAATCAATGTTGGCCTGACTAATAAATCAAAGGTAGTAATACAGGCTGCCGGATTCCCTGAGAGACCAAAGATAATCGTATCATCAATCTGGCCACAGACTACCGGAGTTCCTGGTTTAATAGCAAGCTTCCAGAAGAATATTTCAGCGCCCATCTCTTCCAGCACTTCCAGAATTAAATCCTTTTCACCAACTGATACTCCACCAGTTGTAACTAAAAAATCAGATTCTGGTATTAATTCAGCCAGCTTTTCTCTTAAAATATCTTTCTCATCAACAGCTACCTGGCTATTGATAACTTTAGCTCCACATTCCTTTAATCTAGTTGAAATCATATAATTATTGCTATTATATATCTTACCAGGCTTTAGCTCTTCTCCAACTTCCTGTAATTCACTACCAGTTGTTAAGACGGAAACTTCTGACTCTGGAAAGACTGTAACTTCTTTAAGACCCATACTGGCAAGAACCCCAAGCTGTGGCGATCTTAATAAAGTGCCCTGCTCACAGAGCAGCTCTCCCTGCTTGATATCTTCACCTGCCGGGGCATAGTTCTGGCCAGGTTTTAAACTTGCCTTGATCTGGACCTCGTCACCATCCCATTCAGTCCTCTCCTGTCGAATTACAGAGTCTGCTCCTTCTGGAATCGGAGCCCCGGTCATTATCCTGGCTGCCTCTCCAGGCTCGATTTTCTTCACCGGACTATCTCCAGCATATAACTTGCTGACAATTTTAAGGCTGACTGGCGCTTCATCGCTAGCACCAGTTGTATCATCTGCCCTTACTGCAAAACCATCTAATGGCGAACGATCAAATGGAGGCTGATCAATCGGTGCTCTAATATCTTCAGCCAGTACTCTGCCT
>CAYONR010000286.1:0-1815 GCA_964405365.1 uncultured Halanaerobiaceae bacterium | reverse complement strand
CAGACTTTGAATTCCAGGTTGTCTCTGTAAGAGAGCATCCTGAAAAAGATTATGATCTAACAAGTGAACCTGCCAGCCCAGATGATCAAGTTGAACCTGCAGAATATACTGTAACATTAGAACAGGAACCAGATGTAAATGCTATCCTTTCAGGGGATGGTGATTATGAAGCTGGAGATACAGTATCCCTTAATGTCTCTGACTGGGACCAGGACTATGAATTTGTTAACTGGACCAGCGATCAGGTAACAATAAATAATCCTGACAGTCCTACAGATGCTAGCTTTATCATGCCTGATGAAGATGTCACTGCCACTGCTAACTTTGAGTTGCTCTATGTCGTTGAACCTATTGAGCCAGTGAACATGGGTACATCATGCAATTACGTAATTCTTACCAAAACAGGCATTACCAACGTAGCCATTTCAGATATTACAGGAGATATGGGAGTAAGTCCGGTTGCCTCGACAGCTATTACTGGATTTGATCTGGAACTGGACTCCAGTGGTGAATTTTCAACTTCAGATCAGGTTGATGGAAGGATATATGCTGCTGATTATGCTGAACCTACTCCTTCCAATCTTACTACAGCAGTAAATGATATGGAAGAAGCTTACACTGAAGCAGCAGGAAGAACTGCTGATTATACCAATGTGCATGGAGGAAGTATAGGTGGTGAAACACTTGAACCTGGTGTTTACGAGTGGAACACTGCCGTTTCAATTGATGATGATGTAACTCTTAATGCCGAAGGTGACGAAGACGCTGTCTGGATTTTCCAAATTTCTGGACAATTAACCCAGGCCGCTAATACCCAGGTTATCCTTACAGATGGTACCCAGGCTAAAAATGTTTTCTGGCAGGTAACAGAAACTGTTGCAATAGAAGCTGATGCCGACTTTAAAGGAATTGTCCTGGGTCAGACTAATATTACTCTTGAATCAGGAGCCTCGGTAACTGGAAAATTGTTAGCCCAGACTGAAGTTACTTTGATTCAAAATACAATTACAGGACCTGAGTAAATATAATCAAACTCCAAAGGTATTAAGTGCTTTTTGAATTAAATTATAAATAATTGAATAAAGATCACCGGATACCAGAAGTGAATATTAGAACTGAATAAGGCAAATGAGACTCTGCCAGGTTTTTGGATTAACCTGGCAGGTTCTTTTTTTATACTGAGCTCATATCTATTTATTGCATAATATAATTACCGGGGATTACAGCTTTTTCTAAATTACTTTAAAACAATATTATTGCTAGCTAGATCAGAGCCAAAATTAGCTATTAAATATTTCTCTGCGCCCCCAAAAAGATTGCTGTCTGAAATTTTTTTAATTAGCTCCACCGTATACCTCCTATAAATTTATGAAATTTTCTAAGAGATGCTCCCTGGTAGTCATCTATTTTTAATATCCTATCTCTTCTTGTACGATAAAAACTTTAACTCTATCTTTATCTGCCTGGCCTTCAATAGCAACTAAGCTATTGCAAATCTATAGTTTCAGTCGCAATAACAATAGATGTTTTATTCTTGATTTATAGTTTTCTTATATACATTTTTTATATATTCAATTCTTGAGCCCATATTTTTTAAGAGAAGATCAACTAAAGTTAAAGCAACCATGGCCTCTACAACAACTACAGCTCTTGGAACTATAACTGGATCATGGCGTCCGTGAATACTCAGGTCGATATTCTCACCTGATTTATTAACTGCCTGCTGGGTCTTTTCAATCGAAGGGGTAGGTTTAACTGCTGCTTTCAATAAAATTTCACTGCCATCAGTTATTCCGCCCAGGGTTCCTCCGGCAT
>CAYONR010000285.1:0-1816 GCA_964405365.1 uncultured Halanaerobiaceae bacterium | reverse complement strand
GGCTGTAGCACCCAGTAGAAATGGCCCATAAATAGAGCCCCTTCACTTAAAGCATCATTTAACATCTTACCCCAGGTCGGCAGGACTGGATCACCAAGTCCTAAAACAGCCAGAGATGCCTCAAGAAAGACAAATGTCGGAATCACAGTCACAAATTGTGGAATCAAAGTTGGAATAATTTTAGGAAGCATATAGAAGAAAATAATCCTTCTATTGCTAGTACCATAAGCCTCAGCAGCTTCAATAAAAGGCAGTTCCTTCACCTGAAGAAACATAGCCCTGTAAGTCTTAACTGCTGGCCCAAAAATTCCTTTTATAATAACAACTGCCAGCATCACCCAGAGGCTTCTAGAATAGAACATACCAATTAAAATTAATAATGGTAATGTTGGTATAATCATATTCACTTCAGTTACTCGCTGAATTGCCGAATCTACAAGACCGCCATACCAGACGCCGATAGCAGAAATAATAAAAGTTGTAATATTAGCTCCAACAGCAGCCAACACCCCAAACATCAGGGCAACAGGCGTCCCCCAGAGCAATGCAACTCCAAGATCTCTCCGCCGGTGGTCTGTCCCACCAAATCCATGAACCTGACCATAGGAGACCATTCGTAAATCTATATCATCTTCATCTCCAAATAAATAACCACTGACAATAAACTGATACTCCCCTTTTAACACTTCCCGCTCTGTCTGATCAGGATCAGCAAAGATACCAAAACGGGGTGACTGGTTTGCCATCTGCCTTCTTAATTCAGTCCTCTGCTCCATTCTTATAACTGAATTGCTGGTTATTGAAATATCACTAGTCCGATACTGACGGCCATCAGGAGTTAAAATTTCAATAGCAATATTTGGTCTCACTTCAGCAAAATCTGCTTCAAAAAATAGATTTAATTCTTTCGGAAAACCGTCATATTGATAATTTAATGGCAGCATAATCTCAAACTGATAAACACCATTTAAAGACTCCTTAACTTTATTATCAGGAAAATCTCTAGAATCAAGTATATCAGTCCTGGGCAAATTATTTCTGGTAAACCAATCAACGTAAAGGGGCCTTGCGTTTCTAGGACTCTCCGCCCAGATATCTCCACCTCGCCAGAGGATTATAGCTTCATCATAAGGAATTATAATTACTGCTGCAATTGCAGTAAAAATTAATAATCCTATAATAACTAGCCCGATAATTACTGATGGATATCTTCTTATCTGACTTAAATATTTTCTTAACCGCATCAGTCATCGCCTCCTGAACCTAACCCGACTTTAACTCTAGGATCAAGGACCGCATAAATAATATCCAGTACAAAAACAGTGGCAGCCAGAAGATAGGCATAAATAACGTTGCCACCAACTATTACTGGTACATCAAAGAGACCAATAGCTTCAAAAAGCATTCTACCCAGGCCTGGCCAGTTAAAGATCTGCTCTAAAATAACAGCCCCCATCCACATAACGATCATACTTAATGCAAATGAAGTTATAATCGGTGGCAGAGTAGGCCGTAGAACATATTTTCTCTCAATCGAGCGATCTGTTAAACCTTTAGCTTTAGCCATTTCAACATAATCTTCACTGGAGTAGATCAAAAAGAATGTCCTCCAGTTATAAACATTAATAAAGAATGCCCCCATAATCAAAGAAGCTACAGGTAAAATGAGATGACGAATAACACTTAAAGCATAAAGGTGAGTCTCCCTGGGTGGTGGCGCTTCAACCATCCCACCGTATGGAAGCCAGCCTAAAACAACTGCAAAAATAAGGATCAAAAAGATCCCGTAAAACCATCCTGGAGCAGCTGAACTTGG
>CAYONR010000284.1:0-1829 GCA_964405365.1 uncultured Halanaerobiaceae bacterium | reverse complement strand
TGTTCGAAATGGGAACAGGTGTTTCCCCTCCGCTATTGTCACCGAAAATTTTATTTAATTATTTAAACAGTATTTCTCAATCACAATTACTATAATACACCATAAAGACCCTTCTGTCAAGGATTAATTTTAATTTTTATCTAATCTCTACTCATTTTTGGATCAAGAGCATCCCGTAATCCATCACCAAATAAATTAAAACCTAAAACAGTTAACATTATTGCCAATCCAGGATAGGTAGTTACATGATGTGCAGTCCTAATATAGCCTCTACCCTGACTTAACATCGCACCCCATTCTGGAATTGGAGCCTGAGCGCCTAATCCTAAAAATCCAAGTCCGGCGGCCCATAAAATAGCTGCACCAACCTGCAGAGAAGACTGAACAATTATCGGTGCCAGACAATGAGGTACAACATGTTTAAAGATTATCTTTCTTTCACTAACTCCTAAAGCTTTAGCAGCTTCAACAAATTCTTTATTCTTAATTGATAAGACAGAGCCTCTAACCAGTCTAATATAAGTTGGTATAGATACTATTCCAACTGCAATCATAGCATTTACCAGACCAACTCCCATCACAGATACAATTATAATCGCTAATAACATACCTGGAAAAGCCATCATAATATCGACTAACCTCTGAACCAGAATATCTATTTTACCACCATAATAACCTGAGATAGCCCCAATCGGAACACCTACAGCCAGACCAATTGCAACTGAAATAAAACCAATTGAAATTGAAATCCTGGCTCCATGAATAATTCTACTTAAAACATCCCTACCTAAATCATCTGTTCCTAAAAGATGTTGACTGGAAGGACTTTCTAATGTCCTAAAAAAATCAGTCTGATATGGATCATGAGGGGCTACAACTGGCGCTAAAGCAGCAACAACGAATAAAGTAAGTATAAAAATTAAGCCTGCTATAGCCAGTTTATTCCTCTTTAACTGTCTATATGCTTTACTTTTGAAAAATTGCATTAAATATCCCCCCTACCCATACTGGATCTGTGGATCCAGGAATGCATATAATAAGTCAACAAATAAATTTATCATAACAAATAGTAATGCAAGCAATAATACAGATCCCTGAACAACTGGATAATCACGGGCTAAAATCGAATCGACCATCAATCTACCAACTCCAGGCCAGGAAAATACTGTTTCAGTTAAAACTGCTCCTCCAAGCAGCATACCAAAACGGAGCCCCAATATCGTAACTATTGGAATTAAAGCATTCCTTAAAGCATGCTTTACAACTACAACTTTCTCTGCTACTCCCTTCGATCTAGCAGTAGTTATATAATCCATATTTAAAACTTCTAACATACTGGATCTGGTCATTCTGGCTATTAAAGCTGTAGAATGAGCTGCTAAGGTAACTGCTGGCAGAACAAAATGCTGAGGTGTTCCCATACCAGATGAAGGCAGCCAGCCAAGCCTTACTGAAAAGATAAGCATCAATATCAAACCAAGCCAGAAAACAGGGGCTGCCACCCCAAATAAAGAAAAAATCATAGTGACATTATCCAATAAAGAATAAGGTTTAGTAGCTGAGATTACACCAATTAAAATACCAAAAAAACTTGCAATAACTAAAGAAATAGATGTTAAGGCAAGGGTATTTAAAAATCTGGGCCATATTTCAGCCGTTGCAGGCCGATTAGTTCGGGTCGACCTCCCTAAATCACCTCGTATTAATCGATTAATAAAAACTCCAAACTGAACAGGGAGAGGATCATCCAATCCTAAATCTGCCCTAACCTGGGCAATATATTCTGGTGTTGCATGTACACCTGCCATTGCCACAGCAGGATCACCAGG
>CAYONR010000283.1:0-1834 GCA_964405365.1 uncultured Halanaerobiaceae bacterium | reverse complement strand
CCGGTGAATTAATGTCAAGAATCGTTGACGATTTAAATAAACTCCAGGAATTTATCCACCATGGACCTCAAGCCATGGTCGGCTCAGTTGTATTACTTGGTGGTACAGTTATTATAATGCTAACTCTGGATGTTAGATTAACTCTGGTAACATTAACCTTTGTTCCTTTTCTATTCATTTTTGCTAAAACATTAATCGATAAAATGCATAAAGCCTTTAGAAAGACCAGAGAGGCTAAAGCTGATTTAAATGATCGCCTGGAAGATAATCTGGCTGGTATTAAAGTTATCAAAGCCTTTGCCAGTGAAGATAGTGAACTTGAAAGGTTTAGAATGAAAACTCAGCAGCATACTGATTATAGATTAACAGCTATCCGCTACATCAGTATTTTATTCCCAGGTTCCCGATTATTTAACGCCATGGGAGTTCTGGCAGTTTTAAGTTATGGTGGTTATCTTTCTGCCACTGGAGCAATGACAGTTGGTACCATTGTTGCCTTCTATGGTTATCTCCAGCAATTTAGAGAACCACTCCTAAGACTTGTTACAATGTCAGAAGGTTTAAGTGATTTCTTTGCTAACACAGAAAGATATTTTGATCATAGTGATCTATCTCCTGATATCACAAAGACCATTGGCGGTAAGCCTGGCAAAGAACTCATTAATGGTAGAGTTGAGTTTAAAGATGTTAACTTCTCATATAATAATGATGAAGAAGTTTTAAATAATATCAGTCTTGTATCTGAACCAAAAGAAACAGTGGCTCTAGTTGGACCAAGTGGAGCTGGGAAGACAAGTATTGTTCGTTTAATACCTCGGCTTTATGAAGTCGAAAGTGGCGAAGTATTAATTGATGGCAAGAATGTCAAGGACTATTCTGTCCGTGAATTAAGAAATTCCATAGCGATGGTAATGCAGGATGATTATCTTTTCTCAGATACTATCAGACAAAATATTTCTTACGGTAAACCTGGTGCTTCTGAGGAAGAAATTATTGAAGCTGCCAAAGCAGCCAATGCCCACAATTTCATAACTGAATTTAAACATGGGTATGAACAGCAGGTCGGTCAACGAGGCTTAATGCTTTCCGGTGGTCAGCGTCAGAGAGTAGCTCTTGCCAGGGCTTTTCTAAAAGATCCAGGAATCTTAATCCTTGATGAAGCTACTTCAGCTGTCGATCTTGAGACAGAAAAGCTAATCCAGGATGCTGTAGAACGTTTAACTTCAAGCAGAACAACATTTGTAATCGCACACAGATTATCAACTATTGTCAATTCAGATAAGATCATCTTTATTGAAGCTGGCCAGGTCAAAGAGCAGGGCAATCATAATGAGCTTATGGAGCTAGATGGCGAATATGCAAGATTTTATAAAATGCAGTTTGATAGCCCAGCTGCAAGTTAAACTCTCAATAGAACTATTAAATCCCAGGCAGAAAATCGCCTGGGATTTTTATATTTAATCTTATTTATAACTTCTTAAAGCCTTAAATATCATCTCTTTAAAAGCTTCAGTATCAACTTCTAATGCAACATCTGTCACCGGTGTATCAAAACTGTCACCATCAAAATCAACTACTGTCCTCCCAGTGGTATACTGACCGCCACATTCAATATTAACTGAATACGGTTCAGTCTTTAATATATCTGGATTTATTATACTTGCCACTGCCAGAGGATCATGTAAAGGACAGCCTGGCATTCCCTTCTCATTAATATGAAATTGAACAAAATACTCCAGTAATTCTCCAGCCATCTTTGCCACTGAACTTTTATCAGATTTCAGCTCTTTAATATCTTCTGGATAAAACATCGCTTTTCTCGTTACTTCAAGTC
>CAYONR010000282.1:0-1834 GCA_964405365.1 uncultured Halanaerobiaceae bacterium | reverse complement strand
ACATCCTGTTGAAAACCTTCTCTATAAGAAGTGATGTTAACATTCCCATTCTCAATCAATTTAGGCCCGGCACCTAAAGCATGAACTATATCACCTTCAAGCTCTGGTTCTGGAAAAAATCTATTTTCAAAAGATACAGTTTCTCCACTTCTAAGTCCTCCTAAAACATTACCTTTTCTTCCTGTAGCCTGAATTATATAACCGTCTTCTGGAATAGAACTAGGAGCTAAAAATTGACTTCTATTAATACCGGCAATTTTCCCATCATTATCAACTACCAGTTCAACTTCTCCTTCCCTTAACTGGGGAGCAGTCTCTCCAAAATATTTATTGATAATCACGGCCTGACCATCCTCTGGAACCTGATTGACACCGGAAACCATTATATCTCTACCATCTTGCAAGCTAAGATTCCCATTCCAATCATAAATTCCTATATCAATACTCCCATATTCATCAATCAATAGAGTCGATCTAACTAAATCTCTTACTTTTCCAGAAACAATATTACCTTCTTCCATGTAAATACCTAGAGGTCTACCAGAATATTCATAAAAACCACCATTAATCCCTGCCAGTGCTTGATTATTCCTGCCAATTTCAACTAAATCTTCTAACCCAGAGATGGAGTTATTAGCAAGATAAGGTCTAACTTTAAATTGCGGTCTATTTAAATCCAGCTCTAAAACTGTAATGTTTCTATTACCTTTTAAGGTTTTTTCCCTTATCTCTCGATAATTAAGACCTCTTTGAACTGTGGCATCAACAATAATTTCAGTTCTTGAATAATCCATGATATTTAATATTTTTGCACCAGGTTTATAATCTTTTACAACAATATCTTTATTAAAATCTCCTGCAAACCAGTTAAAAAGAGTCCTAAGATAGCCTGTCAGATAAAAGTCTTCCTGATAAGCAATTTCACCATCATAAAAAATATAATTATCTTCAGTAGCTTTAACAGAATCTGCTATTCTAGAATCAGGTTTTTTAAAATCAATTTCCCCTTTTATTATACTCTCATTTATGCCGTCCATATCCCCATACAAGTTAGTTCTTAAAAATATTGAAAGTAATTCTAGTTCCTCTTTATTAAAATCTCTATTATAACTATTTTCAAGACTGGCAATATAACCAGCAACAGCCATATCTATTGGAATAATTACATCAAGCTTAATACTACCATCTTCATGCCCGATTATAAAATCGCCATATACCCATGTATTATTTAAGTAAAAACCTACATCATCTAAATTAAATCCGGATCCTTTATAGATAATATTATCATTATTATCTATAATAACAATTTGGTTTTTTTCTCTAATTTCACCGACTACCCAACCTTCAAAACCTGCATCAACCAAAACTTTTCTGTATTCTTCGGCTTCTTCTCTTGATTCAAATTCCCCAGATTGAAGTTTATATAAATTATCCTCAAATACTATTCTATTATCAGTAAATCCATAATTCTCTAAATTTTCTTCAATAGCTTCTGTCTCAGCCCGATCAGAAAGAGCTATAACCTGGATAGTTAAGAAACTATCATCAATTTCAGTCTCAATAATTTCAATAAGATATTCTCTATCACTTTCTAATACGACTGACATAGATGAATCTTCAAAAGTGATCTGATCAGTAGGAGTTATACTAAAAGAACTGGAATCCATAATAACGCTATCAAGAAAATTTTGGTTATTTCCAACAAAATTAATTAATTCATCTTCTCCATATATATTCAATGAAAAAAGAAACAAAATAATCATTGTCAATGATAAAATTAATAAACCATTTTTAGTGACCCCAGAAATTTTAGCTATCATATTATTTCTCCTTA
>CAYONR010000281.1:0-1842 GCA_964405365.1 uncultured Halanaerobiaceae bacterium | reverse complement strand
ATAGGAGCTGATTTTGATGACTATCGGCGTTTTGGTTATAACTTATAATGAAGAAGAGATGCTTAATGCCTGCCTGGAATCTGTGAACTGGGCTGATGAGATAGTTGTTATTGATTCTAAAAGTGAGGATAGGACCAGGGAGATAGCTGGTGCGTATACTGAGAAGATTTATCAGCGGGAGTTTGATGATTTTTCAAGTCAGCGAAATTTTGGCCTTGATAAACTGGATAGTGACTGGATTTTAGTCCTGGATGCTGATGAGAGGGTTACTGATGAGCTTAGGACTGAGATTAAAGAGGTTGTGGAGAATGCCAGGTATGATCTTTATCAGATACCGAGGAAGAATTTCTTTTTAGGGAAATGGATTAAGTATGCTGGCTGGTACCCGGATTATACTGATCGGCTGTTTAGGAATAATCAGGGGATTAATTATGCCGGTGAGGTTCATGAGAGTCCTAACTTTGATGGTGAGAAGGGCAGGCTGGATGAGCCGATGGTTCATTATACATATAAAGATATCGCTAGTTATATGGATAAGGTTAACCATTATACGACTTTGAGTGCTGCTGAGAGTAATAAGAATCCTTCTTTGTTTTATGTTTTGGCGAGGACTTGCTTTGAATTTTTTAATTTTTTATTTGTTAAAAAGGCCTTCCTGCTTGGCAAAGAAGGCCTGGTATTAACTGCTATTTCAACAGTTTCGAAGTTTCTAAAATATATTAAAATCTGGGAGAAGAATAGAGGCGACTAGGTTATTAGGTTTTCGTATTGATCGATCATTTTCTTTATTGAAAAATTGTTTTGAACATACTCTTTGGCATTACTTGAATATTTAGATCGTAAATCATCATCCTTAAGAAGCTGGTTAACTTTATCAGCCAGGTCTCTGGGATTTTCTTGCTCTGATAGGAGACCGACTTTACCATCTTCGACTACTTCTGGTATATTACTGGCTGCTACTGCAATTACAGGTAGTCCGGTAGCCATTGCTTCGACAAGGACCAGACCGAAACCTTCTATTCGTGCTGAATGGACCATTAGATCTGCCTGGGAGAGGTATTCATTGACATTATCAACAAAACCAGTCAAAAAAACCTGCTCATCTAAATTATACTCTGAAATTAAACTTTCAATATTATTTCTTTCATCACCTTCACCTACAATAAAGAGTTTCCAGTTAGTATTGATTTTATTGAGCTCTGCCATTCCTTCAAGCAGGAGATCATGGCCTTTCTCAGGGAAAAGTCGACCTACATTGACCAGAATTTTTTGGTTAGTCTTAATATTATAATCATCTCTTAAAGAAAAATCTGGTTCAATATCTTCGGGGATTTCAACACCGTTGTAGATTAATTTTATTTTATCCTTATTTAATATTCCTTTAAGATTTTTCATCACATTGTTTTGAGTAGATTTTGAATTTGCAATGATATCAGTAAGAGCATTGCTATAGAGCCATTTTGAATAAAATCGCTTTTTTAAAGGTCGGTCAACTCCACGGCGATAGATGACTCTTTTCACATCTGCCAGGGAACCGGTTATAGCACCAAATTTTCTATCTCTAGATAGATTTAAGAACAGCACTTCAATATTATTTTTCTCAAGAAACTTTTTAAAGCCAAAGATTTTCACCGGGTTTAAACAACTTAATGTATTATGTAAGTTAATTATTTCTGTTTCAAGACCTTTAGACTTAGCTCGTTTTATGATCTCACTGCCTTCACGGCCGGCTATCCAGACATTATGGCCTCTACTGGCCAGGCCTTTGGCGGTAAGTAGTGTCCAGTTTTCGCCACCGCCCCAGCTATAATGTGTATTTAGGAATACTATGTTTTTAGTCAT
>CAYONR010000280.1:0-1849 GCA_964405365.1 uncultured Halanaerobiaceae bacterium | reverse complement strand
AATAGAAATTTTGAGAAGATTGCAGGGGTGTTAGAGTATGTCGAAACTGAATTTAAAGATAGCGATGCCTAAAGGACGGTTGTTTTCTCAGGTAATAGAAGTATGCAGCGGTACTCCTTTAATTGGCCAGGATAATAATCTATCTACTTTATCGAGGAAGTTAGTACAGAAAGTAGATGAAACTGGCAATGAATTTATGTTAACGAAACCAGTAGATGTTCCAGCTTATGTTGAGCATGGGGCAGCTGATATTGGTTTTACTGGCAAAGATGTAATTGCTGAAAAAGAAAGAAATATCTATGAAGTTTTTGATCTGGAAATAGGAACATGCAGTCTGGTAGTTGCAGTTCCTAATGAATTTAATTATGAAAGGCCTGGAGAATTGCCTGATAACTTAAGGGTTGCAACTTCTTATCCGAACTTAACAGCTAATTATTTTAATGATTTAGGAATTAAAGTTGAGATAATTCAATTAGGTGGTTCAGTCGAGCTTGCTCCACTGGTTGATCTGGCTGATATTATAGTTGATATTACATCAACTGGAACTACTTTGAGAAAGAATAATTTAAAGCCTATTGGTACTATTTTGGATTCTTCAGTACGGATGATTGTAAATAGAATGAGTTATAGAACAAATTCTACTCTGATTGATGAAATAATAAGCGGAATTAAATTAAATATAGGGAGTAATTAATATGGAGAAAATCAATTTACCAGCAGACAATAATAGATTAAATGACTTTTTGCAAAATAAAAAGGTTGATTATTCTGGAGAGTTAATGAAAAATGTAAATAGGATAATAGAGACTGTAGTGGAAGATGGAGACAAAGCTTTATTTGATTTTACAGAAAAGTATGATGGAGTTAAATTAGAGGAAATAAGAGTTGATCAAGAATTTTTGAAGACTGCTGAAATAGAAGATGATTTATTGGAATCTCTGAAGGTAGCCAAAAATAGATTGATTGATTATTCAAAGAGTCAGCTAAATAAAAGCTGGTATAAAAGAAATGAGAATGGTGGCTTTGTTGGTGAGCAGGTAACTCCAATCGAGAGGGTAGGTCTTTATATACCAGGAGGGAGAGCTGCTTATCCAAGTTCGGTTTTAATGACGGCAGTACCTGCCCTGGTAGCTGGAGTTAAAGAGATAGTCGCTGTATCTCCACCAGGTGAAGATGGAAAAATAAATCCTACTGTTGCCAGGACTTTAAGTTTATGTGGGGTTGATGAGGTTTATTCTATTGGCGGAGCTCAAGCTATTGCTGCTTTAGCTTATGGTACTGAGAAGATTAAAAGTGTCGATAAAATAGTTGGGCCAGGCAATAAATTTGTAACTATGGCTAAGAAGTTGGTCTTTGGCCAGGTTGATATTGATATGCTGGCAGGACCCAGTGAGGTGCTAATAATTGCAGATGAAACAGCTGATCCAGCTGCAATTGCTGCTGATTTACTGGCTCAGGCGGAGCATGATCCTGAAGCTAGAGTTGTTTTAATTACGACTGAAGCAGGAATTATCTCAAAAGTTGAAGCTGAACTGGAAAGCCAGATAGAAGAGCTTGAAACAAAAGAAACTGCCAGGAGTTCATTAGAGAGTTATGGACTGGTAATTAAAGTAGAGGATTTAGATGAAGCTATTGAAGCCAGCAATAAAATAGCACCTGAACATTTAGAGTTGATCGCAAAAGATCCTTTAAAATATATCGATAGAATAAAACATGCTGGTTCGATATTTATAGGGAGCTGGACTCCTGAAGTTGCAGGAGATTATCTAGCAGGGCCTAACCATGTTCTACCAACTTCTGGTACTGCAAAGTTTTCCTCGCCTCTATCAGTAAATGATTTTGTTAAAAG
>CAYONR010000279.1:0-1913 GCA_964405365.1 uncultured Halanaerobiaceae bacterium | reverse complement strand
CGTATATTATAGATGATGAAGATCTTTATATTTATTGGAACTACTTTGATACTGATAATAGGGCTAGAGCCGTTTATTATTCTAATATTAATTTAGTAGATTATTCAATAAAAGATCTTAATTTTGTAACAGCTTTTTATAATTCAGAACCAAGTATTTTAAGTGTTCAAGATAAAAATTATTTTTCTTATATCAAAGAAGTTGAACCTGATAAAGGTATAAAATTAACAGAATCAAATGATCCTATTAATGAAAAAAATGTTGGTAAAACCTTATTTCCAGTTCATAAATTTGTGTCTCAGCCGAGGCTATCAGTTAATAATGATGAATCTTTATTGAGTTGGTTGAGAATAGAAGGTGGACAGAGGACATTATATTATTCAAGTAATAACGAAGAATATAATCCAGCTGTATCAACAATGTTAGGCCTGGCTCGTGAAGAATTTGATCTTAACCCTTTAACTATATTTTTATATTATTTTCTGTTTCCATTCTTACCAATGGCATTTAGTATCCATTATTTAGCATTATCATTTTTAGCTGCTTTTGCTTTATATTATATTTTAGAATATACAAAAGAAAATTTATTGATCAAAAAAAGATATTTTGCTTTTATTATATCTATCATTTTCATTAGTGTTGGAGCTATAATTCGCGGAAATTTTAGTTTTTTATTTTTTCCTGATGGTCCACCGTCAAGACTGCTAATTCCGATTTTGATTTCATCTCTTATATCTGTTATAATTTATTTCAATGAAGTAGATGAATCATCTGGTTTAGAGTTTTATATTGGTTTTTCAATGGTTTTAGCATTATTTTACTGGATAGCTCAGATAAATTTGGTTTTCCAAACATTTAACTATTTCTTATAAAATTATAGTTTAGGAGGTTAATAATGAGTGAATTAGAATTATATTATTTAGAAAACTGTCCATTTTGTATTAAAGTTTTAGATTATCTAAATGATAAAAATATAGATGTTGACTTAATTGAATTAAATGAGGTTGATGAATCCAGAGAATTTTTAAAAGAAAACGGAGGAAAAGTTCAGGTACCGTGCTTATTTATAGATGGAGAGCCACTATATGAGTCTGAAGATATTATTAATTGGTTTAAGAATAATTTTGAAAATTAATAATTAAATTTACTTGAAATACCAATAAAATTATGTTAATCTTATAATGGATTAAAAATAGATTAAATTTAGGAGGAATAAGTTTAATGATTTACACAGGAAATGTAAAATGGTTTGACACTAAGAAGGGTTTTGGCTTTATCGAACGTGAAGGCGAAGAAGAAGATGTTTTTGTTCATTTTTCAGCTATTGAAGAGGATGGATTTAAAAATCTTGAAGATGGTCAGGAAGTAGAATTTGAGATTGTTGATACTGATCGTGGTCCACAGGCTGAAAATGTTGTTAAAATATAATTAACAAAAATATTTATTAAATTTTGTTAAAGGAGTAATTCCCCCGATAAAATCGGGGGTTTTTTATTTTAAATGTAAATATATTGCTGATTTGATCAAGATATGCTATGATAAAAAGTGAAGGAGTGTGATAATATTATGAATTCTATTGAATACATTACTGATTTAAACCTGGTTAATAAACAATTACAAAAAGGTGCTTTTTTAACTGTAAGGTCTGGAGATAAACTTAATACTATGACTATTGGCTGGGGAATGATTGGTTACATCTGGAATAGGCCTATTTTTCAAGTTTTAGTTAGACCTTCCAGGTATACATATGAATTGTTAAATAAAGTTGATAATTTCACTGTTTCAGTACCTTATGAGTTTGATATGAGTAAAGAGCTTGCTTATTGTGGAAGTAAATCTGGTAGGGATATTGATAAATTTTCTGAATTAGATCTAGAAGTTATTGAGTCTCCAGATGTCAACTCTCCATTTAT
>CAYONR010000278.1:0-1914 GCA_964405365.1 uncultured Halanaerobiaceae bacterium | reverse complement strand
CATATAATATTTTGATAATCTCATACTATTCACACTCCATTTTTTTAATTTCTGCTAGTAATTCTTCTAATAATTCGTCTTCTGATACCTTTTTAATAATCTCGCCTTTTTTAAAAATAAGGCCAACTCCTGTACCTCCAGCAATTCCAATATCAGCCTGAGAAGCTTCTCCAGGCCCATTAACAGCACAACCCATGACTGCTACTGTTAAGTTTAAATCAAGCTCTTTCAAAGCAGTTTTTACCTGTTTTGATAATTTCAATAAATCAATCTCAGTTCTTCCACAGGTAGGACATGAAATAATTTCAATGCCTTTATCTCTTAAACCTAATGACTTCAAAATTTCTATTCCAGCCTCAACTTCTTTAACTGGATTTTCTGTTAGAGATATTCGGATTGTATCACCTAAACCATGACTTAAAAGAGCACCAATCCCGGCTGCAGATTTTATATCTCCAGCCCTACCTCCTCCAGCTTCAGTAATACCAATATGGAGCGGATAATCATATTTTTCAGCAAAAAGCTGATTGGCTTTCAGAGTCATTATAATTGAACTTGATTTCAAGGAAACTATTATATCTTTAAAATCCAGCCTTTCTAAGTAAGAAATATGTTTGCTCGCACTGGCAACCATGGCTTCAGCAGAATGGCCATATTTATTAGCTATATCCTTATCTAAAGAACCTGAATTTACACCAATTCGGATTGGAATATTCTTTTCTTTGCAGGCTGAAACTACTTGCTTAACTCTATCAAAACCACCGATATTTCCAGGATTTAATCTTAATCCATCAACACCGGCATCAACAGCTCCTAGAGCAAGTTGGTAATCAAAATGAATATCGGCAATTACTGGAATCGAAGAAGCTCTAATTATTTCAGGAAGCCCTTTAACTGATTCTATGTCAGGAACTGCTACCCTGATAATTTCGCAACCAGTAGTTGTTAATTCCCTAATCTGATTTATAGTAGCTTCTATATCAGTAGTTTTAGTATTAGTCATTGATTGTACTGAAATAGGTGAACTCCCACCTATATCAATACCACCTAAATTAATTTTCCTTGTCTTTTTCCTATTCATTAATTAAACCTGACCTTCCTTACAATCCCAGCACTCTTTATTGCAATCATCAAGATGCTCAGCCACTTTATCATCCAATAATTCCAATCTATCCAGCGCATCTTCAAGACCAATCTCTATATTATGATGTTCACCATCTTCAAGTTCATCAATATCATCAGCTTCCATCACAAGCTGCTGTAAGGGGGTCAATTTCAAATGGGTGTTAATAGGACTGGATCCACTATGGAAAAGAATAGCCAGAGCAATCTCTCTGGCTTTTCCTAAATGCTCACCTTTTAATGTTAATAATTCATGTGCCCTCTCGGCGCCTTTGATAGGATGAATATCAAAGTAATCATATGATTCAAAATCCCACTTGCCATGCTTTTCCCAACTTGTATGACCTATATCATGTAATAGAGCTGCTTTAGTGGCTAAATCAGTACAGACATTTCGTTCTTTAGCCAGATCAAATGCATACTCAGCAGCAACAACTGCATGCCTAAAACCAGCAACTCTTAGATGCTTTAAAGCAATACTATCTGTTAACAAACTTACCAGTGTAACTCTAGGCAATTTCATTTTACCACCTCCATCAACTTAGAAAAAACTAGTTATTATATCCTGGTATACAACAA
Organism: uncultured Halanaerobiaceae bacterium; assembly: GCA_964405365.1. GTDB lineage: Bacteria > Bacillota > Halanaerobiia > Halanaerobiales > Halarsenatibacteraceae > Halonatronomonas. The sequence continues at coordinate 213 of CAYONR010000278.1, read as the reverse complement.
AAATCATTAATAATATCAATAGGAAAAATCCTATCATATGAATGAAACCTTCTTTTTCTTGAGGTACAGGTTTCCCCATTATCATTTCAATAAATACAAAGACAATCCTTCCACCATCTAGAGCTGGAAATGGTAGTAAATTTAATATGCCTAAGTTTATACTTATAATAGCTAACCAATTTAAGACATCATCAAAACCAGTTCTGGCTGCTT
>CAYONR010000277.1:0-1934 GCA_964405365.1 uncultured Halanaerobiaceae bacterium | reverse complement strand
CAGTTCATCTCAGTACCCCACTGCTGACGAATCCCCGCGCCACAGCGGCCGGTAGCTCCACTTCCTAAATATTCTCTCTCTAAAACAACTACATCATCCATGCCTTTTTTAGCAAGATTATAGGCTATCGCAAGCCCAATAACTCCTCCACCGATAATGACAGTTTCAGCTCTATCTTTCAACAGAATCACCTACAATTTCCTTTATCTTCATACCTTCAACCGGAGGCCGATTGGTCGGCAGCTGAATTTGATCTCTTCCAGCACCCTGATATTCAGCCAAAATCCTATCAATCAACTGAAGACAGGTTCCACCCCGACAGGGCCCCATGCCAACTCTGATAACCCGCTTGATCTCATCAAAGGTAGTATAACCTTCTTCAATCACTTCTCTTAACTCAGCCAACGAAAGGTCTTCACAACGGCAGATTATAATATCATTTTCATCCATCAGTAGACTCCTCCATCCTCTTGAAATGCCTGACTATTAAAAGCTTTTCCTTATCAACTGCCAGCCAGACTACAGCTGTCTTATCCTGATTTTCATTATTTATAACCTTTACAATCCTTCCAGGACCAACTTCTTCTCCAGAATGGTCTAGAGCAATCACCTGCTCATCTTCAGCAGGTAACGAAGTAAACTCATAGGGCAGCCTGATAACCCCTTCTTCTTCACTATAAGTATAATCAATAACAAAGATTGCCAGGCCAGGACAATTGGACACACATTGAGCACAGCCACTACATTTATCAGCATCTAATTCAGGCAGATTATTAATATCTTCAAATTCTTTGATTGCTCCTAAAGGGCAGCTATAATAGCAGGGATCACAGGGGATCTCCTGATAGCATTCAAAAATAGCTACAGGTCCTTCTTTAAGTCTCTCTTCATCTGGTAGATTATTTTGAATATCGTCTCTGGCGGGAATACCTGTCTCTTCCAGCATTTTCATCACCTCTTGCTTTCTTTAAACCAGCCCGTATCTCTTCTCCAACAGGACCTCTCCGTAAATCAGCAAGCTTCTCACTGACCTCAGAATAAACAGCATCTAAATTAGAGCCACCACCTGTAATCGCCCTGACAGCATTAACAGCAGCCAGCTCACCTTCTAAAATCGCCGCAGTCGCCTCTTCTATTCCACCAGCATCACCTGCAATATAAACATTATTCTCAGTCATCTCTAAATCTTCATCTCTAACAGGAACATCGCCACCTAATTGGGGCACATAAGCCATTTTACAGCCAGCCTGTAATGCCAGATCAATCTTTGGCGTCAGTCCAACTGCCAGACAGATAGTATCAACTTCTAATGTCTCCTCAGTACCAGCTATTATGTTCCAATTCTCATCAAGTTGACAGATAACAGCTTCCTCAACTTTAGATTCTCCTCTTGCTTCTTTAATCGTATGTTTCGTTAAGATCGGGATACCTGCCCTCCTGATTTTAGTTGCATGGACAGCATAACCGCCAATCTTATTACTGGCCTCAACTACAGCTTTAACCTTAACTCCGGCCTGTAATAATTGATAAGTAACAATTAGTCCAATATTCCCTGCCCCGATCATTAATATTTCCTCACCAGGCAGAATTCCATACTGATTCATTAAAGTCTGAACTGCCCCTGCTCCATAAATACCAGGGAGATCATTATTCGGGAATGACAACATCTTCTCCGCTGCACCAGTAGCAATTATCGTCTTTTCAGGCTTCACCTTCTGAAACCTCTCATCTTCAAGGTAGCCGATAACACCATCCTCATAATAGCCCTGAACTACAGCCTTAGTCTTAATCTCAATTGCAGCTTTCTGCTTAACTTTCTCAGTTAACTCTTCTGCAATATCTACTCCTCTAGTTCCTGCATATTGATCTTTTGAACCAAAAAATTGATGAGTCTGTTTAACTAACTGACCACCTAAAAAATTATCTCTTTCAAA
>CAYONR010000276.1:0-1951 GCA_964405365.1 uncultured Halanaerobiaceae bacterium | reverse complement strand
GGTTCAACATCTTTCAAGAATGAACTGGTAGCTAAAATAACTAAATCCAGAGAATTGTCAAGTACATCTTCGGCAGTATCAGTAACTTCAACAGATAACTTATCAATACCTAAGACATCTCCAAGATCTTTTCCGACCTTATTTGGATCAAGATCTATTCCAGCAGCCAGCTCAACTCCTTCTTTCTTTGCAAGAATGCGGCCCATGCCGCCTCCCATAGAACCTAAACCCCATAAACCAACTTTAATATTTTCCATTTATTATCACTCCTTTTTATTACTAACTACTTAGGTAGTCACTAATATTATAAGCCTTATTTTAAATTTTTGCAACCGTCTATCAATTTAATTTTGAAATTAATTTTACCGCAGTGTTTAACATAACTTTTAAGCCAATCTTTAAAGCCGCTTCATCAAAATCATAGTCAGGATGATGGTGAGGTGCGTCTATCCCCTTATCTTCATTCCTGCCACCAACTAAAAACATCGCTCCTGGCTTATTTTCAAGAAAAAAAGCAAAATCCTCAGCTCCTAAGGTCGGCTTCTCTATCTCAACAAATTTTTCAACTCCAAGCATCTCTTCAACAGATCCCTTAACTTTCTCAATAACTTCATCATCATTAATCAGCGGCGGATATAATTCTCTATATTCCAACTCATAATCAGCAGCATAGGTTTTAGCAATCCCGTCAATAATCTCTTTAATCCGCTTTTCAAGGAGTTCTCTAACCTCAGAATTTAAAGCCCGGATTGTTGCCTCAAGCCTGACTTTATCTGCAATCACATTTCTCCGATAACCGCCCTCTATCTTGCCGATAGTTATCACAGCTGAATCAGTCGGATCAATATTCCTGCTGACCACCGACTGTAAAGACTGCACTATCTCACTGGCAACAACTATCGCATCATTGCCTTCATGGGGGCTTGCTCCATGAGAACTCTCAGTCAGGATATCTAAGTCAAATTCATCAGATGAAGCAAAAAATCCACCGGTCCTAGTCCCGACATAACCAACCTCATTGTCATTCCATAGATGTAAAGCCAGTATGTAATCGACCTCAGGTTCAGTCAAAACTCCAGCTTCTATCATCGGTTTAGCCCCACCAGGCCCTTCCTCAGCTGGCTGAAAGATAAGCTTTATTCTGCCCTCCAGTTCATCTCCTAGCTCAACTGCAGCCTTAGCCAGCCCCAGCAGAGTAGCCACATGGCCATCATGGCCGCAGGCATGCATCTTCCCGTCATTCCTTGAGATATATTCCTTATCACCCTGCTCCTGAATCGGCAGAGCATCCATATCAGCCCGGATCCCAATCACTGGCCCAGAATCACCGATCAGACCAACAACTCCGGTTCCAGCAACTCCAGTCTGATGAGGAATCTCCAGCTCAGTTAAAACCCTGCTAATCAATTCAGCAGTCTCTTCCTCCTCAAAACCTAGCTCAGGATTCATATGAATCTCCCTCCGCCAGCCAATCATCTCTTCTTCAAGCCTATCAGCAAGCTCAATAATCCGCTCCTTCAAAATATCAGCTCCTCGTTAATATATTAAATGCAACAAATTTTCTTAATCTTATTTTAATTCTCCATTATAAGTATACATCTAATCTATTTCTGCATCAAGATTTCATTTTACAAAATAAAAAAATCTCCACCGGTTTATAACCAGTCGAGATAACTAACATCTATTTAATTAATCTTATCTATAAATATCTTTTTTACTCCGGAGATACTCCAGCTTTAATCCAGAATCACTCCAGGAATACTCCGGCTTTTCTCCGGGATTCCTCCGGGAGTGCTACGGGACAACTCCGAGCTTATTCAAAATTTCTTTCAGTCCTGCTCCAGCTCAGCTAATAAAATTATTATATAATATTCAATATTTAATAGTCAATCAGTTTAGCTAATTATATCATTTTAAAAATAATCTGTATATAATCGGTTAGTGCAAAAAA
>CAYONR010000275.1:0-1990 GCA_964405365.1 uncultured Halanaerobiaceae bacterium | reverse complement strand
GCATTTCAGCAGGTGGGAGTTCATAATCAACTAAGCCAGTAGCCATAGCACTGCTTGGCATACCCTCGTACTTAGCAGTATCTGGTTTCTGAACCATGGCCATACCGCCCTCACCCTTAATAGCCCGAAGACCTAGAGTTCCATCACTAGCAGTACCTGAAAGAATAATACCGATCGCCTGCTCAGACCGATCCTCAGCAAGAGAACGGAAGAAAAGATCAATGGGCATGCGATGGCCCCGGGGCTCCGCAGGATCCCTCAAATTAAGAAATCCATCATGAAAAGTCATGTCATTATTAGGTGGAATAATATAAACAGAGTTACATTCAACTTTCATCTCATCCTTAACCTCTAAAACCGGCATACTGGTAAAGTTGCTGATAATATCAGTAAGAGAACTTTCGTGGTCAGGAGCCAGATGCTGTACCAAAACAAAGGCCATGCCTATTTCAGAGTCATCAGGCATACCGGAAAAAAACTCTTTGAAAGCCTCAAGCCCTCCCGCTGAAGCACCGATACCCACTATAGGAAAACTATCAGATTCAGTATTCTTTTTGGTTTTATCTTTTTTCCTTTGTGTCATAATATCCCACCCTAGAAAAAATATTAAGAAAACTTAAAACCAGACTCATAAGCAATAGCTATCAGCCTGTCTGGTAAATAACCTGACTAATTATTTTGTAAGCCCTCTGTGACTTGATTCAACCTCTCAGGGCTTATTCCAAACTGCTCTTTAAGTTCTGGATCACTTAAATTATCAACAACTATCTTATCAGGCGCTATCTTATCTATAAAACCTTTGAGTCTCTGAATAGACACCTCATCATCATTATATCCCTTAAGCATTGCAATATCCAGGATAAAAACTCCGTCATATTGTTCATTAAATTTAGCCATATTAGATATATAATCTTCAAGACTATACCCAGTAAGAGGTCGCTGCAGTTTCTGGAAATCAGTTTCAGTTACAGCAGCAAGCTCACCGATAACTTCATCGCATTTGCTGGCTATTTCTTGATATTGATCTCGTCCTAGCAGGTAGCCATTAGAGAGCAGCCTCACTGAAATTCCCCTGGACTTGATCAAATCAATAATAGAGGCAGCAGCTTCATTGAATATTGCCTCGCCTTTTGAACTCAAGTAAACTAAATCCGGCTGATTAGCTTCCAGCAGTTCTCCAAATTCTTCTATTGCAGCCTCCATTCCGTCAAAAGACTGCTGCTGTTCAACCTTATTATCAGTCCGCTCAAAGGGACAGAATACACAGTCAAAATTACAGAACTTCTCTGACAATATATCAACTTCAAGCACCTTCTGGCCATCCTCTATGTATATTTCTTTGTAATCTATGGGCTTCATTAAACTTTCCTCCTGAATATAATCAAACTTTAGTTGAATAATTAATTTCCTGCCAGTCAGTTTTTGTTAATTCCCAGTAATAATTTCCATCTCTCATGTCAGCTGGCCGCTCCTTTTCTTCCAGGCCTAATCTGGCATATAACCTCCTGGCAGCTGTATTCTTTTCTGAAGGTTCAGCCCAGACTGCCTCAACATCTTCATCTGTCTCGAAGAGATAATCTATAAATAATTGCAGAGCTTCAGTAGCCAGGCCTCTACCCTGGGCCTCAGGTAAAAACTTAATATCCAGCCAGGCTCTTTTATGTTTAATAACTTTTCTATAAGATAGCTCACCGCAAAAACTATTATCTTTAGTTAAAACGACATAATGAGCGGTCAGATTGGCCTCCTTTAAATTATTAAACCAGAGCATCATCTCTGTAAGCGACTGGTTAAGACCATCAGGATAACCAACTGACTTCATCACTTCACCATTATTCCATAAGCGCTGGATATCTTCTAAATCTTTATCCTCAGTCGGCCTGATTATTACCCTTTCTCCTGTAATTTTCATGATATCCTCCTCCTGGGGTTCCGCTTAACTGTTTTCTTCGACTCCAATCAAAAATAGTTTTTCGGCAAAGCCACCCCG
>CAYONR010000274.1:0-1997 GCA_964405365.1 uncultured Halanaerobiaceae bacterium | reverse complement strand
GAGAAAATTATCAAAAGAATAATAGGCAAGACAGATGAGACCGAAACTGATGATATCCCTATTTCTATTGGACTTGGTTTTGCAGTAAAAACTGAGCCTGAGACTGATATTTATAAAGTTTTGAATAAAGCCGATAAAAATCTTTATCATAATAAGATTTCTTATGGGAAAAATAGCGAGAGTAAGATTGTTAAAAGTTTTCTTGATTCGCTAGGTTCTCAAAGTGGTGAGACTAAAGAACATGCCCAGAGGATGGCAAAGCTAGCTCGTAAATTAGGGAGAAAATTGAAGCTATCGTCAAATCAACTTCATAAATTGTATTTGTTGGCTTTTTTACATGATATCGGTAAAATAACGGTGCCAAAAGAAATATTAAATAAGAAAGGTAAGTTGACTGAAAATGAGTGGGAGGTTATGGCCAGTCATGCGCTCAAGGGTAAGCAGATAGCGCTGGCAACTTCAGAATTTGCACCAATAGCCGAGGAGATTCATAGTCATCATGAACGCTGGGATGGCAATGGATACCCCCGGGCGTTAAAAGGTGAAGAGATTCCCTATTTGGCCAGGATAATTTCGATAGTAGATGCCTATGATGTTATGACAAATGGCCGGATTTATGCAGAGTCTGTTTCCAGGGAAGTGGCTATTCAGGAGCTTAGAGATTGTGCAGGGAGTCAGTTTGATCCTGATCTAGTTGAAGAATTTATAGAAGTTACATCAGAAGAGGAATAAAGTTTTGTAAGATTCTTATTAAATTTATTTTTATAATTGTAAAGATATGTGCTGATAACAACAGCACTTTTTTTATTTGTATAATCGTATATTGACAATTATCGATTAAATAGAGTATAATAGATATCAGAGGTGGTCATGATGCATGATAAAGATAAAATAAAAGAAGCTTTAAAAGAACGATATGGTAGCATTGCGGCAGGCGAGAAAAAAGATGATGGCGATAATCAAGAGAGTTCATCAGACTGCTGTTCAGGCGAGGGCGGTGGATGTTGTGATGGTAGCAGTTCATCAGCTACAATAGAAGAGAAGATTGGCTATTCAGCGGAGGACCTTGATGCCGGTAATGGCGAAGCTAGTTTTGGTTTAGGCTGTGGTAATCCCAGGGCTATAGCTTCGCTAAAGCCTGGCGAGACAGTACTGGATCTTGGTTGTGGCGCAGGCTTTGATTTATTGCTGGCATCAAAAGAAGTTGGTGAGGAAGGCTATCTAATAGGTGTTGATCTAACTCCAGAGATGATTGAGAAGGCCAGGAAGAATGCGACCAGGAATAACCTGACCAATAGTGAATTTCATCTTGCTGATATAGAAGATCTGCCCCTGGAGGATAATTCAGTAGATGTTATTATGTCAAACTGTGTCATAAATCTTACCCCTGATAAAGAGGCTGTTTATAGGGAGGCATTCAGGGTATTAAAGCCTGAAGGCAGGCTGGCGATTGCAGATGTCCTTAAAAAGCAGGAGATGCCTGAGGAACTAAAATCTGACATAAATAATTACATTGAATGTATTGCCGGAGCTATTTCAAAACAGGAGCTCGAGAATATACTTACTGACCTTAATTACACTGGAATTGAGATTAAGTCGAAGACTAATAGTGATGAGATAGTCGATAGTTGGTCAGATGATTTAGAGCTATCAGATTATATATTTTCAGCTTATATTACTGCTGAAAAGCCAGCAATTGAATTTTTGTCAGAGGAATATGCCAGGCTGGCCGGTGCGCTAGGAAATACTCACAGAATTGAAATCCTGAAAATACTGGCTGCCCAGCCTGAAGATGATCGTTGTATGGTCGGTAGTCTTGTTGACCAACTTCCTATTTCCCAATCTACAGTTTCTCAACATCTTAAGGTTCTTAAAGAGTCAGGTTGGATTATTGGCCAGGCTGATGGCCCAAGTATTTGTTATTGTCTTAATGAAGAGACTGCAAAGCGTTATAAGGTATTGACTGATGGATTGGTATAGAATATTTAGTAATTATT
>CAYONR010000273.1:0-1999 GCA_964405365.1 uncultured Halanaerobiaceae bacterium | reverse complement strand
CCTTAAAATCAAAGGGCATAATTTCTTTTAAAAATACCAGATCTTTATTTATTAACTGCTGTTGTAGATTAATAGTATTGGTAGATATTATAACAGGAATGTTATTCTGATTTGACCAGATAAGAGCTGGAATAAGATAGGCAAAAGACTTTCCAGTACCTGTTCCAGCTTCAACCATTAATTTACCATTATTATTAAAGGTATCAACTATTTTTTCTAAAACCTCTATCTGTTCTTCTCTTTCCTGATAATCTTCCAAAGAATTAGCAAGTTGACCGCCAGGTTTAAAATACTTAATTAATTCTTCTTTATCAAGCAATTCTAGTTCATCAATACTATCAGGGCTAACAACTATATAACTATCAGTAAGTTCATTATCTATTATTATAAATCCAATGCCTTTATTCCCTAATTTAGAAGCAATCCTAATATCCGCTGGAGAAGGCCTCAAATCACCAGAAGGATGATTATGAATAACAACATCACCTGGCTTAAGATTACTGATAATTGCAGGAGCCATACTTTGGTTTCCCCGGCTAACTGCCTTTATAGAAGTCAAAAGATCTTTATTGCCATCATAAGCCCCCTGAAAGAAAACTTCCTGGCCCCGAGCATCTTCAATCTGCCCTCTCATATATTTAATTATATCTTCAGTAAATAGCTTGCTTTCCATTAAAACCCACCTATTTTCTGAGTTCTTTTAAAATATCTACATCAGGGTCATGATCAAGATCATCAAACCATGGAGTCTCTAATATAAAGGTTTTATCAACTAATTTAGGATGATTAATAATCTCGCTAAAGCCTGTTTTACCAATAAAACCTTCACCAATATGTTCATGCCTATCTTTATTTGTACCTAATTCAAATTTAGAATCATTTAGATGTAATACTTTAAGTTTATCTAACCCGGGACCAGCTTCTATCTCATCTATTAATTTATCTAAACCATTTCTATTTGCAACATCGTAACCAGCTGAAAAAGCATGACAGGTATCTATGCAAAAACCTACTCTATCTGGTTCATCAATATTACTAATTATTTCATTAAGCTCATTAATGGTTTTTCCTATTGCAGTCCCTGCACCAGCAACATTTTCTAATAATATTTCAGTATTGCCTTCGGTCTCTTTTAAAACTCTATTTAGCCCATCTATAATTCTTAAAGTGCCTTTTTCTTCACCGGAGCCAGTATGACTTCCAGGGTGAAATACCAGATATTCAGCACCAATCTTATCAGATCTTCTATAATCATCAATAAGACCCTGAATAGATTTTTCCCATAGATCTTTTTTAGGAGAAGCTAAATTAATCAAATATATTGAATGGACTACCACAGGATTTATCTTATTAGATTTCCTCGAAACTTTAAAGTCATTAACTAATTCATCTCCTAAAGCACTATTTTTCCAGCCTCTAGGATTATTTATGAATATCTGAACAGAATTACAACCGATATCTATTGCTCTTGAGATAGCTTTATCAATCCCACCAGCTATTGATACATGTTTACCAAGCTTCATATTACGACTCCCCTTAATTAATTAAAAAAACATAAACTAGAAGGAAACTAGTTTATGTTTTAAGTTGTTATTTTATTTTAAACAAAATTACTCCTTATCTTCTTCATCTTGTTCTTCTAATGCTTTAACCCTTGATAGATTAATTCTATCCTGGTTATCTATTTTTATTACCTTCACTGGAACTTCATCACCAACGCTAACAATATCTTCAACTTTGTCTACATGATGGTCGGCAAGTTCAGAAATATGAATTAATCCTTCTTTGCCAGGTAATATTTCAGCAAAAGCTCCGAAATTCATGATCTTTTTAATTGTACTTGTATAAAGTTCTCCAACGACTACATCTCTTGTTAAATCTTCAATCATCTTTTGCGCCTCTTCGCCGCCTTTTTGATCATCAGACATAACATAGATTGTACCGTCGTCTTCTATATCAATTTTTGCACCTGTTTCATCAATTATTTTATTGATCATCT
>CAYONR010000272.1:0-2011 GCA_964405365.1 uncultured Halanaerobiaceae bacterium | reverse complement strand
ATTTTGAGACTGAATTGATTGTCGATAAAGGTACTAAAGATGAAGAAAAGTACAGGAATTCTGTGCCGCTTTATCCGCTAAGAAGCGGGGATTTTATCTCCCTCTTAGAAGAGCATGGTTTTGCTGAGATCGAGAGTTTCGGTGATTTTCAAGGCGGTGAATTTAAGCCTGGAGAATCATTTCCTTTAATTATTAGGGCGACAAAAGAAGGAGGAAACGTAATATGACTCTAGAGAAAAAGATTGCTGTACTGGCTGAAGACTATTATGAAAATTTAGAGGCATGGTATCCGATTTTAAGACTTCGTGAAGCCGGCGTAACTGTTGATGTAATAGGTCGGGATGAAGGTTGTATTGAATGTGGCAGTAAGGAAGGCTATCCGCTAAAAGTAGATTTTAAGGCGAAGGATATTGATCCTGCTGACTATGATGGTGTGATTGTACCAGGTGGTTATGCACCTGATTATCTCCGGCGCTGCGAAAATGTGCTAAAGCTAGTCAGGTATCAGGCTGAAAATAATGGGCTGGTAGCTGCTATCTGTCATGCTGGCTGGGTACTTGCTTCTGCGGACGTTATTAAAGAGGTTGAGCTTACATCTACTCCGGCTATCAAAGATGATATGGTAAATGCCGGTGCCCACTGGGTCAATCAAGAGGTTGTTGTCGATAGCAATATTATTACTTCACGGGCGCCAGGAGATCTTCCTGCGTTTATGAAGGCGATTCTGGAATTTCTAAGAAATCAATAAGTCGAGGAGTGATTCTTTTGGATATTAATATAGTTGTTGCCGGTGAAGCCGGTCAGGGACTAAAGACTGTCGATCAGATTATTGGTAAATCTCTGCATCGGCTGGGATTTTCGGTATTTTCTTCTAAGAATTATATGTCGAGGATCCGAGGCGGCCATAATTTTATGCAGATAAGGTTTGGCGATGAAAAGGTTGCTGGACCGGTTGAAGAGATAGATATTTTGATTGCTTTAAATGAAGATGGTATCGATATTCATCAGGATAGTGTCAAGGATGATGGCGTTATTCTTTTTGATGGTGACAAGGATTTAGATTATATGCAGGTTCCGGCCAAGGAGATGGCCAAAGAGGTTAATCCGAAGGCTGTTAATACTGTATTTTTAGGGTATGCCTGGAAGTTGCTAGGGCTGCCTTTAGATGCTTTAAAGGAAGTTATTAAAGAAAAATTTGGTGAAGGCGATATCTATGATGATAATGTAAATCTGCTTGATGCCGCTTATGATAAGGTTGAGAGCTCATTTGACTGTGAGCTGCCGGCCGGCGATGTTAAAGGCTTATATATTAATGGTAATGATGCTATTGGCTTTGGAGCCGCAACTGCCGGGGTTCAGTTCTATGCTGCCTATCCGATGACTCCTTCTACCGGAGTGTTGAATTATCTGGCTTCAAGACAGGATAAGTTAGAAATAGCTGTAGAGCAGGCTGAAGATGAGATTGCAGCTATTAATATGGCTATCGGTGCCTCATTTGGCGGGGCCAGAGCGATGACCGGTACTTCTGGTGGCGGATTTTCATTGATGGCTGAAGGTTTAGGCCTGGCTGGAATTATGGAGACACCGCTAGTTATTGCCGAGGTCCAGAGACCTGGGCCGGCGACTGGATTGCCGACCAGGACCGAGCAGGGAGATCTTTCATTTGTGATCAATGCCTCTCAGGGTGAATTTCCGTTAAAGGTTATTGCACCGAGAGAACAGGAAGATGCTTTTTATCAGACATTTAGGGCTTTTAATATTGCTGATAAGTATCAATTGCCAGTAATAATCCTGTCTGATGCCTATCTGGCTGATGCAGCGGCGACAATACCTGAATTTAAGCTTGATGAGCTTGAGATAGATAGAAACCTTGTCGATGAGAATGAATGGCCTGAGAATAAGGAATATAAGCGTTATGAGCTAACTGAGGATGGGATCTCACCTAGAGCTTACCCAGGCCAGCTTGAAGGCGAGGTTGTGCTCTCAGATAGTGATGAACATGATGAGAATG
>CAYONR010000271.1:0-2021 GCA_964405365.1 uncultured Halanaerobiaceae bacterium | reverse complement strand
CTGATAGTGCTGAGGATATGCTTGACGATGATTTTGATGTTCCATTTTAAGTTGACGTTTTAAAAAGGAGGGATATAAGTGGCACGAGGTAGAAATAAATCCTGTTATTATTGCGGGAATGATAAAGAAATTGATTATAAAGATTTAAGGACTTTGAAAAAACATCTTACTGATAGAGGTAAGATTATGCCTAGAAGAGTCTCAGGTACATGTGCCAAGCACCAGAGGGCCATTACCACAGCTATTAAAAGGGCAAGACATATTGCTTTATTACCATATGTTAAAGACTAATTAATGATGATATTATGGAGGTAGGGTTGCCTGCCTCCTTTAGTGGATATATTAGGGAGTTGTTTTAGATGGATAAGGAACCATCTACGTCAGACCAGGACCAGAAAGAGATGAGAAAACAGTTTTTCTTGAGCCTTGCTGCAATAATTATTCTAACATTTATAAATGTTAGTTTTCCATTTTTTAATTTAGCAGTTATTTTGATCTGGCCAATACCAATAGTAAACCTGGCTATACATCAGGGAATGCGAAAAGCAACTACTTTAGTTGCGGTTTCAGCTTTAATTAATGGTCTATTATTTAATCCTTTAATGGGCTTATTAACTGTAGCTGGATTTGGTTTTGTCGGATTTGTCATGGCCGGGGCTATTTTGGAAAAATTATCAGCCTTTAAAGTCATACTTATGACAGTTCTAACTGCAATAACATCTAATTTCATAATTATGGCGGGTATTTCTCTTAGTTATGAAGGAGGAATTTTAGGAACAGTACAATCAGCAGTTGCTGATAATCTTATTCCTTTATTAGAAAATGGAGAAATGACAGCAATTCTTGAGGCTCAATTAGAATTAATTTCTCTAGTCATTCCAGGCATGCTAATAATTTCTGGGATATTAACTGGTATATTAAATTATTATCTGGTTCACTGGTATTTTGATATTAAGAAGATTTCAGTAAAAACCTATAATAGTATTACCTATTGGAGATTTCCGACAATAATTTTATCATTAGGACTGGTTATATCTATATTGTTTAGAAGTACTCCAGTTGGGATAAATCTTTTAGTAATAATAATATTTTTATTGTTTTTACAGGGTTTTGGAGTAGGTCTATATTACGTAAGGAAAAAAACTGAATCTTTTTTCTTAAACTGGATTTACATTCTTCTAGTTATCATGATACCGGTAATACCACCATTACTATTTTTAATAGGTCTGGTAGATTTATGGTTTGATATTCGAAAATTAGAATATATAAATAATTAAATGTGAATATAAAGGAGGTCTATTCAAATGGAAGTAATTCTCCGTGAAGATGTTGAAAAAGTAGGTGCCGGAGGCGAAGTTGTTGATGTTGCTGATGGTTATGCTAGAAATTTTCTTTTTCCTAGAGGTTTAGCCGAGAAAGCTACAAAAGCGAAAATTCAGGAAGTAAAAGCTGCACAGATAGCTAAAGAGAAAGCAAAAGCTGAAAATAGAGAAGCAGCTCAGGCTCAGGCTGAAAAGCTAGAATCTGAAAAATTTGAAATTGCTGTTAAAGCTGGTGAAGAGGGCAGATTATTTGGTTCTGTTTCAACTCATGATATTGCAGATAAAGTTGAAGCTGCAGGTTATGAGATAGACAGAAAAAAAATCGACCTTGAAGAAAACATTAAAGACCTTGGTACTCATAAAATTCCAGTGAAGCTGTTTGAAGATGTTACAGCTGAACTTACTGTAAATGTAGTTGCTAAGGAAGAATAGTAAAAATAAATATAATTAGCTTAGAAGCAGCCTATAAATTTGAGGCTGCTTTTTCTTTTGAATAATAAATAAAATTGACATAACCAAGAATAATACTTTAGATAAGGTATTATTATAATTTATATATAAAAATATAATAAAGAAATAAGTGAAAATAATTGACTTATTAATTGATAATTGTTATTATTAAATCACGATACTAATTTATTAACTTAAAGGGGGAATTATTAAATGGTTAAGGTAGGAGCAAAAGCACCTGATTTTACT
>CAYONR010000270.1:0-2027 GCA_964405365.1 uncultured Halanaerobiaceae bacterium | reverse complement strand
TCCATTAATTATCACCTTTCTATTTTCTATAATTCTTTGTTCCTATTATATCCTGCTATAAAGGTCTATGCAAGATGTAATAGCCAAAGAATTTAAATGTATTCAACTATATGGTATAATAAACGAGAAAATCAGTTAGATAATTACGGAGTTGATTAATTTATGGAGATATATTTTGACAATGCAGCCACAACCCAGGTATCAAAAAAGGCTGCAGAAACTACTTACAAAATAATGAGAGAAAATTACGGAAACCCTTCATCAGTTCATAATAGAGGAATTGATGCCGACAAAATCTTAAAAGATAGTCGTAAAGTTATTGCTAACTACTTAAAATCTAATCCAGAACAGATCCTTTTTACATCAGGAGGAACAGAAGCAAACAATCTTGCTATTCAGGGAGCTGCAGGTATCCGTTCAGGGCGAGGACGCCATATAATTTCCAGCCAGATAGAACATCCTTCTATTTATGAGCAGTTTGATAAACTAAGGAATTCAGGCTATGAAATAACTCTAGTTAAACCTGAACCTTCTGGAATTATTAATCCTCAGGATGTAATATCTGAAATAAGAGATGACACAATATTGATTTCTATTATGTATGTCAACAATATAACAGGTGCTATCCAGCCTATCAAAGAAATCAGCAAAGAAGCGAAAGATATAAATAATGATATTATTTTTCATAGTGATATGATCCAGGCATTAGGGAAGATAGAATCTTTGCCTGAACAATGGGAAATAGATCTAGCCAGCTTTAGTGGTCATAAATTTCATGGTCCAAAAGGAACAGGATTTTTATATTTAAAAGAAGATCATTATATTGAACCACTCTTATATGGCGGTGGCCAGGAGCGAGAATTAAGAAGTGGAACAGAAAATCTTCCAGGAATAGCCGGTATGGCTGAAGCAGTTAATGATTTAGATAATTCTAATGAATTTAATGAATCTATTAATAAAATTAAAAATCATCTTATCAGTAGAATAAAAGATGAAATCCCAGAAATAATCATTAATACACCAGATAATTCAGCTCCTCATATAATCAATGTCTCTATTCCGAATTTACCTGGAGAAGTCATTGTAAATGCTTTAAACCATCAAAATGTTTATATTTCAAGTGGTTCTGCCTGTGTTGGCAACAGTATCAAGACTGATCATGTATTAGAAGCAATGGGTTTAGATGATAATTTAACATCCAGCTCAATTCGAATAAGTTTATCAAAATACAATAGTAAAGAAGAAGCCAATCAATTGATTAATATTTTAAAAGAAGAGCTTAAGTTTTTATTATAAATCAGAGGTGATTAAATGTATAAATTAATTATTATTAGATATGGTGAAATGGGACTTAAAGGCCATAATTTTTCAAAATTTGCCGATGCATTGGAGGATGATTTAAATAGGAGACTTAAAAATAAATTCGATTTTAATCTGGATAGAACTTTCGGGAGATTCTTTTTATATTTTGAAGAAGAAAAAACAGACATTAGCCAGGAAGTTATAGAAACTTTAAAAACTGTTCCAGGTATAGTCTCTTTCAGTCCAGCAGTAAATTTAGAACCTGAAAGCAAAATTAAGGATTTAAATGAAACTGCATTTAAACTTTTTCAAAAAAAGAACCCACCATTACCTTCAACTTTTAGAGTGAGAACAAATCGAGCAAATAAAGGCTTCCCCTTAGAAAGCCCTCAAGTTAGTAGAAAAGTAGGCGGATATATTCATGAAAAAATTAATCAGGATGATACTGAACAGCTATCTGTAGATTTAAGTGACCCTGATACAACATTAGAATTGGATATCCGAAAGAGTGGTATCTATCTATTTATTGATACCTATGCGGGAACTGGAGGTTTACCAGTAGGCAGTGCTGAATCTGCTTTATTGCTGCTTTCAGGCGGCATTGATAGTCCAGTTGCAGGCTGGGAGATGATCCGCCGAGGAGTTAAATTAAACTTTATTCATTTTCATACACCACCATATACAGGAGAAAGAAATCTTGAAAAAGTCAGAGATCTTGCAAAAAC
>CAYONR010000269.1:0-2037 GCA_964405365.1 uncultured Halanaerobiaceae bacterium | reverse complement strand
ATCTCTGGGAGGGGTTTCATGAAGAAAGTACCTGGAAGTGAAGTCGTTTTTTCCTTTGAACCGGACTTAGAACTGGCGGCAGAGATTGAGCCTGGTGAATGGATTCAGGTTTCTCTCCGTGATGGTTTTAACGAGGCAATTAAATCTCCGGAAGATACTCTGGATAACCTGGACTGGGATAAGCTGGCTCCCTCTACCGGTCCGATTGGTGTTACCGGGGCTGAGCCCGGCGATACTTTGAAGATAGAGGTGAAGGACATTGAACTTGACGCTCAGGGGGCTATGGTCACAATTCCAGAGGCTGGCTGTTTTGGAGACAGACTGAAGGAGTCTTCTACCAGGATAGTGCCTATCGAGAACGACAGGGCTATTTTCCGCGATGATATAGAAATCAGTCTAAACCCTATGATCGGCGTTATGGGTACAATGCCTGCTGATGAAACTATCGATACCGGCAATCCCGGACGCCACGGTGGTAACATGGATATCAAAAAGCTAGGCGAAGGGAGCATTCTTTATCTTCCGGTCTTTGAAGATAAAGGGAAGCTGGCTCTCGGTGACATGCATGCTGTCATGGGTGACGGCGAGGCCTCCATCTGCGGAGTAGAGATTGGCGGCGAGGTTACCCTGAAGATCGATTTAATTAAAGATAAACAGAGAGAATGGCCCTATCTTGAGACTGAAGACCACTGGTATGTTATTGCTTCTGATGAAGAGATCGATGATGCTATAAATACCGGACTTGATGCTATCTATGATTTTATTGCGGCTAAGACCGAATTAACGCAGGAGGAGATTATCTCATTGATAAGCATTGCCGGTGAAGTTGAGATTTGTCAGCTGGTTAACCCTCGAAAAACTGTGCGAGTTGGCATTAGCAAGGAGAGTCTAGTAAACTTTTCAGTTGATTTTTAAGCAATTACGATAAATTTAATAAAAAACTGATGGAGAAGATGAAAATCCCGGGCAGTACTGAAGGACCTATTTTATCATAGGTGTGAGTCTGCCCGGTTAAGTATGTTGCCATGAGTTTAAAAGGCACGTGACGGCAGGAGGAACAAAAACATCCTCATCAAAGAACTTTAACAGAGCCTAAAGCAAAATAGATATAAGTTCAGAGCTCTGAGGTTAAGATTATAATTGCTTATTTAAAAATTTCAGGCAAGCCCATAAAAATGTGTAGTTTCTTCGGCTAAAATATTAAACCTATGCCACAGAGCTTTTGTTAGCTGTTTTGCTCCTGATTTAAAAAGTCATAGTAATCATCGTAATCATCCATATCGAAGTGCTTTCTGCCAGCAGACGGTGGGCCTCCTAAATATTACGTAAATTATAAATAGCCTGTAAATATTTATTCATCGCGGCATGACGGCGCTTAAACATGGCGGTGCTAAATTTACCGTTACGATGTCGGGGAACACTTAAGGTAATTGGTCCAATTCTGGTAGATAAAAGGCAATGGCGTGTAAGGTTGTTTTGATTTTATGGTCTTAGAATTATGCAAAAAAGTTTATCTTGAAAATTTATGATCCTTCCAGCATCATTTTCTAAAAAATTAGCTTTATTGTTTGTAAAATTTAAAGTATGAGATTAAGCTGGTTGCAATTAAAAAAATAGAGAAAACTTGAATGAAACTATAATCAATTAACGAGATAATTTGAATGATCCTAAAATTTGTTAAGAAATATAAATGATTAAAACTACTTGCTACAGGATTCAGAAATGTTAATCTCATTAAAACCGGTATACCTGACTGAATAATTATTGTAATCATTAAAATCAATATCCAAAAAATTCCAACAAACCCAGATAAAATAAACCCCGCTTTATTCATTTTAAATCCCCCCATTTTTAATTCGGTTTATTTTTAAAATTAGAGAAAATTTATATGCTTGAAGAACCAATGCCTGCCTGGACTGGAAGTCTTTTTTACTAGCTGCATTGTAATTTTCTGTAAAGAAGCAGCATGATAAAATCAACTTTTAGCTTTTTTCTTTGCAAATATTTTCCTTTTCCAAAAATATCTCTACTCCAAGA
>CAYONR010000268.1:0-2048 GCA_964405365.1 uncultured Halanaerobiaceae bacterium | reverse complement strand
TTTTTCGAAAATCATCAATTGCAAATAAAATATAGTAATAATATTCAATTGTGTTTTTGCTAACATATTCAGCTGTTAATAATATTCTATACCTGACCCTGAAGTCCTTTTTTCAGGAAAAACTTTTCTGAAAAAATCCGCGAAGTAAAATAAATACCACCATCAGAATGAAAGCTATCCCGATATCGGTGAAAAAGGCCAGCCCGGCAGTCACAGTGCTCAGGATCGGTTGGGCTGTCTGCCGTCCCGATTTAAAGAGCTGCAGGGCAGAAAAAATCAGCATGGCTCCCAGTACTCCATAGGGAAAGAGTTCAATCAATTCCGGAGAGGCAAAAAAGAGAGCCAGCACAATCAAAATCAGTCCCGAGATAACATTTGACCCTCCGGTCCTGGCTCCAAAACGATACTGAGCTGCCAGTCCTCCTGCCCCGTGGCAGAGGGGAAAGGCTCCCAGAGCAGGAAAAACTAGATTTAAAATTCCCATGCTTTTAACCAGCTCTTCCTCGGCAACCTCCTTGTCAAATAAATCGTCTATCATCAGGGTGGTGGCCAGAACCGCATTCCCAATAGTCAGTGGAAGCTGCGGCAGCACACCCTGAAAGATTGCCCCGGACCAGGTCTCAAATACTGGCAGAAAAAACTCTGAAAAGCTAAGGTAATGAACCGGCAGTCCGCCCAGCTGCCGGATTCCCAGAATTATACCCAGGCCCAGCACCAGCAGTGATGAGATATCCAGCAGGGGAAGAAAATTAAAAGCAACAATCACAGCAGCTGCCAGAATTCCCAGCGCCGGTTGAGACATAATAAAACCCAGGGCCTGACGGAACAAAATTAAAGCCAGTCCCAGCTGGATCCCCCGGATCAGCCAGTCAGGAATTTTTATTCTGAGCCAGCCAATCCCGCCGCTGTAGGCTAAAATCAGCAGTATAACCCCCATCATCAGACCGGCGGTGGCAACCTCTCCGGCTGTTAGCCCACCTGCTATCGCCACCGCTCCAATTGATTTCATGGGTTCCACCGGCATCGGCAGTTTATAATATATACCGGTAGCAATATAGCCTACACCCATAAACAGGAGAATCGGCCCCAGTTCCATTCCGGTAACCACTGCCGCTCCTATGATTATGGGAAAGAGAGTGCCATAATCTCCAATAGCCCCTGCTGTTTCCTGAAGATTAAAGCGATAATCCGGCCACTGTGACATTGATTTCCCCCCTGTTTTTTAACAAAACTTTTGCCATTGCTGATTACAAACTATATTAACTGGATATAAAATTATCTTGATATATCAATTAAATTAAGTCCTCATAAATAAAAGTTTTCTTAAATGATTATATTTATTTTAGCTTATGGTTAATCAAATTATATTACAGGACGATTTTAATGTCAAAAAACTATTTATAGCAGTTTCAATCAGCATCTCTGATGTCTTATTATCGGAGACCCTTTGAGACTCTTTATTATAGTTTCTAATATTTTCTCTAAATATCTCATTATCAGTGTCCCTGAAAACTTATCAAAATAGCAGCCAGTATTATCCCTGATTACAAGCAAAGGGTTATGTATGATATAATAATTAACAATAAAGACAATCCTGAACCATAATACAACTCTTGCTGGAGCTTTACAAGAAATTTCCAGACCAAAGGAGGACTAATATTGCTCAGGTTAAATTTAAAATCTGAAAATCATAAGAATTTTTCTCTGCTCCTGCTAATTCTATCTCTTCTCCTGATATTTTTAGCTGCAGTATTTATTTTAACCGGGAACGCTCTGACAGCAGCAGATATTGAACCGGCTGAATCTGCAGACTGGGAGCGCCCCTATGATAACAGCCGGGTCCGAAATATTTCTGATATCTATCTTCATTACCGGGTCTGGAAACCGGAAGCCGATGAAATCAAAGGTCAACTGCTCCTGGTGCATGGTCTGGGTGGTTCTACCTTTTCCTGGCGCCAGCAGATCGAGCCCGTACCGGACGCAGGTTATCTACTTGTAGCGGTAGACCTGCCGGCCTTTGGTTACAGCGACCGTCAGAGAGGTCTGGA
>CAYONR010000267.1:0-2073 GCA_964405365.1 uncultured Halanaerobiaceae bacterium | reverse complement strand
GGTATTCCAGTTGTGCCGATTGTTTCATCGCTAAAGCTTGCAAGAATTTCTGAAAAGCTAGGAGCTTCAGCTATTGTTGTTGAAGGCGGCGATGCCGGTGGACATTTAGGAACGGCAGAGAAGAGTGCAGATTTACTTGAGAAGATCAAAGGCAAGGTCTCTATTCCGATAATAACAGCCGGTGATATAGTTACCCCTGCTGATGTCAAGGATGCCTTTAAAAGAGGTGCAGATGGAGTGCAGATGGGCACAAGATTTCTGGCTTCTGAAGAATCAAGTGTTGATGAATATTTTAAAAAATTATGTGTGGAGTCTAGCTATAAAGACTTAAAAAAGATTATTAGTTCAGTTGGACTGCCTGCACTGGCTATTGAAAATGAACTGGTAGAAAAGATTTTAAATGAGGAAGCCCCAGCACCTGAAAACTGCATAGACTGTCTTAAAAAATGCAGTAAGAAATTCTGTGTTAGAGAATTATTAATTAAAGGAAAAGCAGGTAATAAAGATGAAGGACTATTCTTTTCAGGTGCCGGACTTGGTAAAATTAATGAGATTTTATCTGTTAAAGAGATCTTTGTAAGGATAAAGGCTGAAATGGATAATTAAAGTTAAGCTTCTGGATTGAGCTTTAATTTATCGAAAATATTGCCTTCAAACTCTGAGGCTAGTATATCCATAAAGATTTCGTCATATTTTTTACCGGCTATCTCTCTTGCTTCTCGGCGATTACCGATTATCTTAAAGCCTAGTTTTTGATAGCAGCTAATAGCTCTCTTATTAAAGCTATAGACACTGAGCGAGATATTATGGAGATTTAATATATTGAAGCCATAATCTAATAGAAGTCTGATGGCCTCTGAGCCATAGCCTTTATTCCAATAATTCTTATTTCCAATAAAGATACCAAATTCTGCAGTCTTGTGAATTTTATCTAAATCAAATAGCCCGCAGCCACCAAGTAATTCATCCTGGGATTTATTTACTATTGCAAAGTGATGACCGTCTTCTATAAGTTTTTCTAGCATCTCTTTCTCTTTTTCCTGATTAAATACTTCTGCTGCATTTCCTAAGTTTATTGCAATCTCCAAGTCATTAATCCATTCAGTATATTTATCGATATCTTCTAAATTAATAGGTGAAAGATATACCTTCTCTCCAACCAGCTTGCGATAATATTTCATTTTTTTCTTCCTCTCCTTATTTATAGATTAATATCTTTAATCAAATCATTACTGATAGCTTTATTTAGAAATTTATCGGCATAGGGCTCAATATCTTCTGACAGATTAAATTCTTCTCTTGCCAGCAAGATAGCCTGGTCTTTATTAAAACCTAGCTCTAAAAAGTTAATCAACTCATCCTGGAAGACTCCCCAGTTATTGAATTTATCTCGACAGTTGATTAATTCAATCGTATCATCAACATCTAGATGACTATTGGCAATTGGGCCTGAGATTTTTCTGAAATCATCTCTAACTTCAGGTAATTGGAAATCTCCAAGTTGAGCTTTCAACCAGTTTTCTGCTGGTCCAATCTCACCATATTCTTTTAATTTAATTATTTTTTGATAGGCTAGAAAGTTTAAATATTTTTTTGTGAGATCATTTTTGGCCTGGCCTAAATCTCTATAATAATTATTTAAGATTCTGCCAACAGTTGCCGAGATTGTTTTTTCTTCAGGTTCTATAAAATCATAAAGGAGATTTAAGATGGAACTACCTATCCAGTCCAGAGTTTTAATAGAACATTTATCAGAGGTATCCTGATTGGTATGGTAATATCGGTCTGGCTGTTGAGTTAATGAGATAGCAGGAATTCCTACCTGGGGGTTGGTCAGAATAAAATGATCTGTACCTCCAGCATAAGAATTCTGCTTCCAGCGGAAATCTGAACTGGATAGTCTTTCTGCCATCAGTTCACTTAAAAATGATGGAACTGACCAGGGTGTGCTAAAGATATTCATTGTTGAGCCAGTTTTTGACTGGTCGGCTCCAACCATATCGAGATTTATTGCCAGTTCAAAATCTTTATCAAACCAGCCTGCATCCAGGAGGGCTGCTGTACCAAACATCT
>CAYONR010000266.1:0-2080 GCA_964405365.1 uncultured Halanaerobiaceae bacterium | reverse complement strand
CAATATATTCTGGTGTTGCATGTACACCTGCCATTGCCACAGCAGGATCACCAGGCAACAACCTGACCATACTAAAAACAATTATAGATACACCAATTAAAACAGGTATCAATAATACCATTCTTCTTAACATATATGACGACACAGCAATCCCTCCAAAAAAACTAAATTTCTAAAATAAATCAAACCCTGCCTGACTAAAAGCAGGGCCTGATTATTTTAGTTATATTTTTTAGATATTTCTATATCTATTAGTTTATCTATTTAAATCTACTTAGTCATTGATAAAATAAGCTTCTTTAGCCTCTATATGCTCTCTTGGGTGATGAACCAATCCAGCAACCTCATTTCTTACACCATTAAGCTGGGAAATGCTGTGTAAAAAGATCCATGGTGCATCATCCCAGATCAATTCAATAGCTTCAGCATATAATTCCTGCCTTATATCAGGATCAGGAGTTACTCTAGCCTCATATAATAATTCATCTACACCTTCATGATCTCCATAATGCCAGTTGTTACCATATGGAGCCCATTCATCTGAATGGAATAGCGCATATAAACCGTAATCAGCATCACCAGTTACAGTACCCCAACCAAGGAAATACATATCATGTTCAGCATCTTCTGGCTCATTACCACCGACAACTTCTAGATAAGTGGCCCATTCCATTGTTGTCATATTAGCATCAACACCAACATCAGCTAACTGACTCTGTATTGCCTGGGAAATAGTCTGATCCATTGGATACCGACCCACTGGATAATAAAATTCTACTTCTAAGCCATCTTCATAACCGGCTTCAGCCAATAATTCACGAGCTCTATCTGGATCATGCTGATAAATTTCTTGACCTGAATAACCAAAAATATCAGGTGAAATAGGAGCATCAGATGCACGACCTGCACCATCTATAATATGCTCAACAATTGCTTCGCTATCTACAGCATAATTCATAGCCTTTCTAACTCTAACATCATCAAAAGGCTCTCTATAATTATTTAAACCTACATATAATGTTCTTAAGCTCGGTACATTTTCTACAGTTAAATCAGGATTACCTTCAAGCCTGGAAACATCCCTAGCAGGAACATTCATAATAGCATGGGCTTCTCCAGTCTCTAACATAACAACTCTAGTAGATTCTTCTGGGACTACCAGAACTCTAAAGGTATCTACATATGCATTCTTTCCCCAATAATTATCATTTCTTGTCATTATAACAGCTTCTCCACGAGACCATCCATCCATCTTAAATGGTCCAGTACCTACTATATTCTCGCCTGCATCTTGACCTGGATCATCAGAATCAATAGCCGCAGGACTAATCATCGAAATAAAATCATGTGATAAATGTGCAAGTATAGGAGCAAATGGTTCATCAGTTTCTAATCTAATAGTATATTCATCAACTACTTCAATCTCTGTAATAGCATTAATTAAGAATGAATAGACTGCTCCTTCATCTAAAAGTCTTTCTAAATTAAATCTTACAGCTTCGGCATTAAATGGCTCCCCGTCATGAAATTCAACACCTTCTCTTAAATAGATATCATAGACTAAACCATCATCAGAGACATCATAGTCTTCAGCTAATAGTGGTACAATATCCCCGTCCGGTGTCATTTCAAAAAGTGTCTCCATCATATGAACCATAACCATAGCAGCAGGTGATGATTGAGCATATAGCGGATCAAGTGATTCTGGATCAGCACCTATAGCTATCCTTAAATCTCCGCCCTCCTGATGCTCGTGTGCCATAACCCCGAGACTATTAGTAAATAATAAAGAAAACGCCATAACCAACACAACAATTCCTAAAATTTTCTTCTTCATTAGTATTATTCTCCTTTCTCCTCTATGCTTTTACTAATTTAAATTATAAAGTGTTATATATAATATTAAACTTTTAAACTTAAAATCCTTCTTTTTTGTCATGTTAATTTAATAATTTATTAATTTCCCGCAAAAACAAAAAATCTCTGCCCAATGCAGAGATAATTAAAAGATATAAAAATATAGGGTGTGTGTCCCACCTTCAAAGATGCAAAGGGAAGAGAGAGAAGACCTCGATCTATT
>CAYONR010000265.1:0-2102 GCA_964405365.1 uncultured Halanaerobiaceae bacterium | reverse complement strand
CTGTATCCACAATATTGCCTCCAATATTATAGATTAAATGCTCATAAGATGGAGCGTCTAAGATTATTAAATCAGCAAATTTTCCAGGTTCTAAACTGCCAATTAATTTATCTCTATCTAAAGCTTTAGCAGCATTAATAGTTACAGCTTTAACGATTTCCTTCAAGTTCATTTTTAGTTTGATTGCAGATAAAGATAGTAATAACGGTATTGAATAAGAATGTGAACTGCCTGGATTAAAATCAGTAGAAACAGCAACATCCAGGCCATTTTTCAACATCTTTCTTACAGGCGCATACTTTTCTTGAAGGCTAAATGCTGTAATAGGTAATATTACCGGAATTACATTATTTTCAGCCATTCTAGTTATCCCTTGATCAGATACTTTTAATAAATGTTCCGCGGAAACGGCATTAATCTCAGCAGCTAATTCTGCACCTCCAACATAAGCAATTTCATCAACATGTAATTTTGGCTTTAATCCTAATGATTTGGCTTTTGTTAAAATATTTCTAGTCTGTTCTATAGTAAAGATACCTTCATCACAAAAAACATCACAAAATGAAACATCTTTTCTTTCTGCAACGACTGGAAGCATCTCTTCAATTACATAATTAACAAAGCCTTCTTTATTGTCTTTGAATTCTCTACTAACAGAATGAGCTCCCATAAAAGTCTGCACTACATCTATTGGGTGCTTACTATTTAAAGACCTCATTACATCTAATTGTTTTATCTCGGTCTCAATATTTAAACCATAACCACTTTTTCCTTCAATGGTAGTTACACCCTGCTGCAAATAATTATCTAATCTTTTTTTACCTGAGTTTAGAAGGTTTTCAAAACTAGCTTCTCTAGTAGCATCAACAGTATTTACAATACCTCCGCCTTTTTTCATTATCTCAGAGTAAGATTGACCTTCTAGCCTCCATAAATACTCATCAGATCTATATCCACCAAATACAAAGTGGGTATGAGAATCTATAAAACCAGGTAATACTGGAGCGCCTTTCGCATCTATTGAGTTATGTTTAGAAAGATCAAATTCATTTTTAATAGTGATATTTTTATCAATATCTTTAATTATACCGTTCTTTTTATCTATTACTATCGCTGCATCTTTAATAATCCAGGGATTATCACTTGCAGTTATAAGTTCACCAATATTATAAATAATGAAATATTGATTATTTGCATTTTTCATTAGAGGTCTTCCAATAATCTATTTTCTATTACCTGATCAAGTTCGAAATCATCTAGCTTTAAATAATATTCAGCTACATCAAAGAGTGCTTCTGATGGTAATAAACCTATTAGCTCACTTCCGATTATATTGACGCCAAACCTTTCAGCCTCAAATTTAACCATTTCCATAACTTGATATAAAGATGTTCCCTTGAAATTGGTCATATTCATAGATACTTGTGCTATTCCTTTATCTTTTAAGTCAATACCAATAGCTTTACAGTATCTTAAACCTCCACCGGAATGCCTGATTTTTCGAGCAATCTTATCGGCTATTTCTTTATTATCAGTATCTAAATTAATATTAAAAGCTACTAACGGCATTCTAGCCCCAACAGCAGTAACGCCAGCAGATGGATGAAGTTCTGATGGACCAAAATCAGGCTGCCATTCTGATTCTTTTATTTTTTCTTTCATTCCTTCATATTGACCTTTTCTGATTTTAGCTAAGTTACTTCTTTTTTCATTTCTAGCAGACTCTTCATACATGAAAATTGGAAGGTTAAATTCATCAGACAATCTTTGAGCTACCTTATCAGCTAATTCTTTAGTTTCTTCCATTTCAATATTCTTAACTGGAGTAAATGGAATTACATCAACAGCTCCCATTCTTGGATGTTCACCTTCATGTTTTTCCATATCAATTTCATCAATTGCAATTTTTGTTGAATCAAAAATAGCCTTCTCAACAGCTTCTGGTGTTCCGATTGCAGTAACAACTAAACGATTATGGTCTTTATCAGCTGAAGCATCAAGTAGTTTAACACCCTCAATTTCTTTAAAAGGTTTAACTATTGCATTAATCTTTTCCTGATCTCTGCCCTCACTAAAATTTGGTACTGTCTCAACTAATTTTT
>CAYONR010000264.1:0-2119 GCA_964405365.1 uncultured Halanaerobiaceae bacterium | reverse complement strand
GGTAATACTATCCAGCATTAATAGTGATATATCATTTTCTTCTACATCTCTTCTGGCTAATTGAAGAAACTCATTTAAAGTATAATTGATCGGATTAATTTCTTTAATAAATAACTTCTCTTTATCAACCATATCTTTAACAGGAATATTTATATTAGTCAATCTTTCTTTTAAAGATTCTGGCGACTCTTCAAACGTATATAAAAGTGATTGACCTGTTTGACTATTATTAGTTATAAACTGGGCGCCTAAAGTTGTTTTACCTGCCCCAGTTGGCCCTGTAATAATTGTTGATGTTCCTCTTTCTAAACCTCCAGATAGCATTTTATCTATTTCAGAGATTCCTGAAGAAAGCTGTTCCTGAGAAACTGTCTTTTTGATGTATTCCCCTTCTAAATTGGTGAAAACTTCAATACCTTTATCAGTAAATTTCATTGAATGCTTGCCTTTTTTAATAGAAGTGCCTCGCATTTTATTTACAGAAATGGTATGCAGCGAAGATTTTTCTAATTTTAAATTTATTACTCCATCTACCAAAAACTGTAGATCATCATCAGGATTGCTGTCGCTAGCTTCTGAAGTCAAAACCATAGTTGAATTAAATTTCATGGTAAACTGCATCAGAGAAAGAAGTTGTTTGCGAAATTTAAATTTATCTGTGGCCAGATATTTGAGCTGAGTAATCCCATCAAAAAATATACGATCCGGTTCTATTTTTTCAATCGCTTTACTGATTTTTTCTAAAAGTGGTTTTTGTTCCATCTGATCGGAAGCCAAAATATCATAATCTTTGCCTTCTTGAAAAAAATCTGCATCTGGATTCAAATCTAAAAAATTAACTTTACTTAAATCAAAGCCAAAATTCTCTGCATTTTGCTTTATTTTTTCTGCTGGTTCAATAAAAGTTACAAATAAAACATCTTCATCATTTTTAATACCTTCCACCAGAAAATGCAAACCTAAAGTGGTTTTGCCGGTACCTGGCCCACCTCTAATAAGATAAAACCGATTCGGTATTAATCCTCCATTGAGAATTTCGTCCATACCAAAAACACCCATAGAATTACGCTCATTATTAGTCATTGGTTATCCCTCCTAAATATATCTTCTACGACTACAGAAAACATCTTTGAATTACGAATTATATAATTAAAATTTGGCTTATATACTTTATAAAATTCATTCTATATTAATATAAGAATAACATGCTTTTTAATTTTAACAAATAGTAAAAAATATGTAATTAGAAAACCCTCACTAATTTAAACAGGTGAAATTAGTGAGAGTTAGTAAATATACCTTTAATTTAAAATTCTATTTCAACTATGGCTCTTTGGGTATGCCTCTGCATGAAGTTATCCGTATCACTATGAAAAGCAATAATTATCTCATGAGTTTCGCCTGGTTCTATATCATATCTTGAATCTCCACCCAGAGGTATAATAAATTCTGCGATTGAGCTGTCTGCTTCTCTTTCTCCTATACTTTCTGTTATATAAGTTTCCTCAATCAGTTCATGGCTTGTTGGTGAAGTGCCTATATGCTCTTCTAACTGAAAATTGTCATCATCAAAGCCGGCAATTATAATTTTAGCATCATTCATACGGGTAGTAGCATCGAACCCGACTGATAGCCAGCCACTACCTGGGCTTTCTAGCATCATGTGAAGCTCATCTGAGTTTTCATTAAATTCCCAGAAAACATCCAGATCGATATCGGAGCTATAAATGTTGGAGTAAATAAGGTCTTCTATGAGTAAACTTTCCTGAATCACTTCTGTCTCCTCTTCTGCAACTTCATTATCATTGTTATTATTACATCCAGTGATAATCAACGGCACCAAAATAAGGACACAAACCACCCCAAACAACTTTTTTCTTTTAAAAATAATAGACATTAAACCACTCCTCTCTGCAGTTTCGATACTACTCTTAAATATAATTCGGCAAATCAGTTCAATTTCCTGCTTTACAAGATAAAACTTGGAGATTAAAGTCATGAAGTTTATCAGAAATTATATATTCATGTAATAAAGCCAGACTGACTGGCATTGATGGTGATTTTATCTGACTACAAACTTTTTATAGAGTATTAATAAAAGAATTAATCCAAATACTGT
>CAYONR010000263.1:0-2127 GCA_964405365.1 uncultured Halanaerobiaceae bacterium | reverse complement strand
AATTTAATTGTCATTTATCATATTTTCTTTATCATGCTATAGCTTTTATAACCTTCAGGATCATTTTCTTTTACAAAAACTACTCTGTATCCTAATTTTTTATAGAATTTATCTGCTTGAAACTCTACTGTTCCTAAATTAATGCTGTGAACCTCTATCTCTTTTGCTTTTTCCTCTATTTTATACATAAGACTTTTTCCAATTCCATTACCTCTATATTCTTCCCTAACTACAAACCGGCATATATACATTGAATCTTCATATATGATTCCATGAACTCCTCCAACAAATTCATCCTCATCTAAGGCAACAAAAATTATATTTCTTTTTTCCATTGGATAAATATTGTTATTTTTATTAAACCTTTCTATTTGATTCAATAAAATAGAGTCATATTTATCTATTTTTTCAGTAAAAACTATAACCTCTGTCTGAGCATTGCTTTTAATATCGAAATCAATATTTTTCAAATAAAAATATCTACTCGTTTTTGGAGTTTTTTCTGTAATTCCTCCAATATCAAAACCAATAGACTTGAAATCTTCTACCCTGCATTCAACTTCTGTATATAATTTCATACCTGCTGCTTTATCTTTATAATACTGACTAATTTCTGAAATCAACTTTTTTAGAACTTCAATATCTTCATAAAACATACTTCCAATATTAACCCAATCCCAGAAATAATTTGTGTATACACTTCCAACCAGTTTTTCATCATCAATAGCATAAAAATATTCAGTTGATGAATCTCTTTTGCCTGTATGCTTTACATTGTAAGCCCTAAGTTCTTTTGTCATTTCATCTTCATACTTTAAACTTTTATCCTCAATATATCTCATTTTGCCCCCCTAATATAACCTGCATCTTTAAAGCTCTCTATTCTAACCTTCTCCACTCAGCATTTCGGCCTTTACCTAATACTTCAATTACTTCTTCTTCTTTTAATTTGCTAAAAACCCTATTAATTGTTGATTCTGAAATATCTGGGCAGGCTTTCCTTATATCTTCTTTTTCAAAGATTCCCAGGGTTCCTTTGACTGCCTGTTCAACCCTATAGCTTTTATTGCCTTTCTTATTTCTAATTAAACCTACTCTATCTTCAAATTCTTGATAGGCTGCCAGTAGAATACCTAGAAAATAATCCAGCCAGATAAAAAGATTGTGATCTCCTTCATGCCAGCCAACTGATGATTTTTTTAATGATTCGTAATAATTTTCTTTGCTTTCTTCAATAATCTTCTCTAAGCTGATATATCTCCCAACTTTATAATCAAATTTATATAATAGCAGCAAAGTCAATAACCTTGCCATTCTGCCGTTACCGTCGTTAAATGGATGAATACTTAAAAAATCCAAAATAAAGGCTCCAATTAAAATTAACGGTTCAATATCTTCATTTTTTATCGACTGATTTAAATAATCAGAGAGTTCATCCATAGCTGTTGGAGTTTTAGAGGCAGCTAGAAGCTCTAACCTCACATACCTTTTCCCATCTGGCAGAACCTCTTCAATTACATTATCCTGGTTCTTCCAGCTACCGCCTTCAGCTGAAATAAATTTATATAAATTTCTATGGAGTTTTAAAATAATCTTTGAATTGACAGGCATAGAATTATGGAAAGTATGAATAGTATTTAATACATTTTTATATCCTGCAATTTCTCCTTCAGAGCGATCATCAGGTGTGATTTCATCTTCCATTATCTCCTTAAAACGCTTGTCAGTAATAACAATGCCCTCTATACTATTTGAAGATTTAGTACTCTGAACAATTGCTACCTCTTTTAATTTATCAAGTACCTGGGGAGATTGATCTAAATATAGATTCTGTTTACCCTTGTATTCATTAATTTTTCCTATCAATCTTACAGTCTCCATAGGAATCTTTTCATTTTTTAACTTTTGGTCTCTAAATGACATCATAAACCTACTCACTCCTTAATAAACATATTCATTTAATGTTTATATGATTATATTTATTATATCATAAACCTATTAATTTTGCTATAAACGTATTCATTTATGTGTTTAATGATTATGTTTATTTATGACCTGTATTTAAATACCTGTCACGGTTCAACTCAATCAATATAGTTTTATTCTTATTTTCTACAACTTCAAACC
>CAYONR010000262.1:0-2137 GCA_964405365.1 uncultured Halanaerobiaceae bacterium | reverse complement strand
GTCATATATCTCCGGGAAGGAGTGGTAGGCTTAAATTTCTTAATAGCCATAACTTCACCCTCCTTTATTACTTATTTATTACATACCTTCAAAAATTTCAATACTATCTCCATCATCAAGTCTTACGATAGCTTTTTTCCAGTCAGGTCTTTTTCCTTCAGTAAAACCTAACCTCTTTCTTTTACCCTTCATATTCATAGTATTCACTTTAACTACTCTCACATTAAAAATTTCTTCGATGGCCTGTCTGATTTGAATTTTATTTGCTTTTTTGGCCACTTTAAAAGTATAGGCATTATTTTCTTCCATTAATTTCATAGTTTTTTCTGAAATCAGAGGTGAAATTATGATATCACGTGCATTATCCATTTAAGAGCACCTCCTCTAATTTAACTAACGCTGACTGAGGAATTACTACCATATCATTATTCAATAAATCATAAACATTAATTCCTTCTAAAACCATAGTTTTAGCATTAGCTATATTTCTGATTGATAAATAGGCGTTTTTGTCCTTCTCAGGCAAAACAAATAAAACCTTTTTATCACTTAAATTCAAATTATTTAAAAGTTCTGTAGCATCTTTAGTCTTTGGTCTGTTAAATGATAAATCGTCTACAATTAATAATTCACCAGCATCTGCTTTTGCAGTTAAAACTGATCTTATCGCAAGCTTTTTAGTCTTTTTATTAATTTTCTTCTTATAACTTCTTGGTTTAGGACCAAAAGTTATTCCGCCGCCAACCCATAAAGGTGAGCGAATACTACCATGTCTTGCTCGACCAGTACCTTTTTGTCTCCAGGGTTTTCTTCCACCACCGCGAACTTCACTACGGCCTTTAGTAGAAGCATTGCCCTGTCTTTTTGCTGCTAATTGAGCAGTCACAGCCTCATGAACTACATGCTCATTAACTTGTTCTTCAAATATCTTTTTATTCAAACTAACTTTTTCAACCTCATTACCACTATTATTATATACAGATAATTCGGGCATACAATATCTCCTCCTTCCTAGCCAGAGTATTATTCTACACTTTCTATTGTTACGATGCCTTTTTTAGGGCCAGGAATAGAACCTTTCACAAGCATGACATCATCTTCCTTCATAATCTTTACGATTTGAAGATTTTGCATTTGAACTTGATCATGTCCCATTCTACCTGGTAATTTCTGTCCTTTAAAAACCCTTGAAGCATCAGTCGCTCCAATTGATCCTGGTATTCTATAAGCTCTTGAACCATGTGTTTTCGGTCCAGTTGCATGATTATGTCTTTTAACATTACCTGCAAAACCTTTACCTTTAGAAACACCAGTTACGTTCACCAGGTCACCAACTCCAAATTCTTCAACAGTTAATTTATCTCCTGGCTCAATTTCATCAAAGCCATGATTTCTAAATTCTTTTATATGCTTTTTAGGCTTTACACCTAATTTTTCAAAAATTCCTTTTTGAGGTTTATTAATTTTATTAGGCTTAACTTCGCCATAAGCAATCTGTACTGCTGAATACCCATCTCGTTCTTCAGTTTTAACCTGTGTAACTACACATGGGCCAGCTTCTATAACAGTAACAGGAATTGACTCCCCATCTTCATTAAAAATTTGAGTCATCCCTAATTTTTTACCTATTAAACTTTTGGACATTTATAATACACCTCCAATCATGCAATTAAATCTTATAATTTAATCTCTATATTAACCCCTGCAGGCAGATCTAACCTCATTAATGCATCTACTGTTTTAGAGTTAGGCTTTAATATATCTATAAGCCTTTTATGTGTTCTCATTTCAAACTGCTCTCTCGCATCTTTATGAACATGAGGCGATCTCAAAACAGTAAAAACTTCTCTTTCTGTCGGCAAAGGAACCGGACCTGAAATATTAGCTCCTGTTCTTTCAGCAGTTGATACAATTTTCTCTGCAGATTTATCTAAAAGCTCATGCTCATATGCTTTTAATTTAATTCTAATTTTTTCATGTTTAGGCATTCTCTTCCCTCCTTTATTCCTTTAGAGGCTGATAAAAAATTGAATAAAGATAGAAAAAGCAGAGGAAACAACCTCTAGCTTTTTCTATTTTAATATAACTTACTCAACAATATCTGTTACAACACCAGCACCAACAGTATGGCCACCCT
>CAYONR010000261.1:0-2141 GCA_964405365.1 uncultured Halanaerobiaceae bacterium | reverse complement strand
CCATTCAAATGGTTTTAATAGCAGTTGCCGTAGGTACAGGTGTTGGCACCAGTTCATTAATTTCAAGGCTGTTAGGAGAAGGAGACGAAAAAAGGGCCAATATAGTAGCTGAGCATGTAGTCCTGGCAACTATATTTTTCGGAATTTTAATTGGAAGTCTGGGTTACTTTTTTTCAGAAAATATTTTCAGATTTATTACAGATGACCCTGAATTAATAGCATTAGGAGAAGAATATATTAGAGTAATAATGCTTGGCTCTTTTGCCATGTTTTTTCCAGTAGTGGCTAGTGACATTTTAAGAGGCGAGGGCAATACCTTTGTTCCAATGCTGACCCTTGTTTTTGGAGCAGTTCTTAATATTATATTAGATCCTTTTTTAATTTTTGGAATAGGTTTTTTTCCTAGATTAGAAGTTGCTGGTGCAGCTTATGCTACAGTAATTTCAAGATTTATCGGAGGTTTATTTATTGCCTATTTAATTTTCAAAGGGCATAACCAGGTTGAAATAAAATATACCGGATTCAAGTTTGACTTTAAAATATTAAGAGATGTTTATAAAGTAGGTCTACCAGCTATGGTCATGCAACTCCTGGCCAGTATCATGATCTTTGGAGCTAACACAATAGTAGGCATATATAATACAACGGCAATAGCTGTATTAGGTATTTATTTCAGGCTACAGTCCTTTGTCTTTATGCCTGTCTTTGGCCTGGCCCAGGGTTTTATGCCGATAGTCGGTTATAATTATGGCCATAATAAACCAGACCGGATGATGAAGACTATTAAATTTGGTCTTTTAATTGCTTTTGGGTTTACAACAGCAGGGTTAATCATTTTTCAGATCTTTACCGTTCCATTGATTCAACTATTTAATGATGACCCAGAACTTCTAGAGATAGGAGTAACAGCTTTAAAGAGAATAAGTATTGCCTTCCCAATTATAGGGCCAGCAATTATTGGCTCAACAACATTTCAAGCAATCGGCAAAGGTCTTCCAAGTTTGATTATATCTTTTTCAAGACAGATAATTCTATTGCTTCCAATAATGTATCTTTTAGGCAGAATAGCAGGTCTTGATTATCTCTGGCTGGCATTTCCATTATCCGAGGGAATGGTCTTTATTGTAATGGTTATCTGGTTAAGGAAAACATTAAATAATGCAGTTAATTCTATGGAGAAATTGAATGATTCCAATACTAACTGATGTAAATAATCTATATTTGATATAGAGAAAATTTTGTTATAATGAAACTAAAGGAGTGTGATATTATGCCAATAGCAGAAGTAACTGTAGTACCTTTGGGAACAGGGGATACCAGTCTTAGCAGCTATGTAGCCGACTGTCAAAAAGTTTTAGAGCAGGAAGAGGGTATTGAATATCAGTTAACCCCGATGGGAACAATTATTGAAGGTGAATTAGATAAGATCTTTGAAGTAGTAAAAAAACTTCATCAGGTTCCCTTTGATGCAGGTACATTAAGGGTTTCAACCAGTTTAAAGATTGATGATAGAAGAGATAGAGATGCTTCAATGAATCAGAAGCTGAATTCAGTAAACAAAAAGCTGTA
Organism: uncultured Halanaerobiaceae bacterium; assembly: GCA_964405365.1. Lineage (GTDB taxonomy): Bacteria > Bacillota > Halanaerobiia > Halanaerobiales > Halarsenatibacteraceae > Halonatronomonas. The sequence goes on along the minus strand of CAYONR010000261.1, from coordinate 572 downwards.
ATTAGATGAATTATAATATCAAAAATTATTAGTTAGGAAGATAACGCTTTATTATATTGTAGGCTAGATATGATCCTATATAACCTCCAATGAATGAGATAATTGTCATAGAAAGAAAAGGAATTATAAGTTTAATAAACCTGAAACCATAGCCACCAAAAAGATAATAGGTTAGTATTAAAGAATTTAAAGTGCCAAATAGGCTAAAGGAACCGGTGACTAATCTTAATTTCCAGCCTTTAAATTCATCTAATAATAACCAGCTAATAAATTCAGTCATTATTCCTGCAGAAATAATAGCCAGCCCCATCAAGATTGAGATTGAAGACATTACACCTGCCAGAACAGCAGTTACTCCAAATATTATTCCATTTCTTTTTAATTTATAAACAGGAAAATATAACATGAAGCTCGAAAACACTGTAACCCCAACAAATTTAGAACCAGGTATAGGAAAAAGGTTGGCAATTAGATAAAAGATCCAACCGAAGACAAAAGTAAGAGCTACAGTTATTGCAATTATAGTCATATCTTTTACTTTGAATTTCATTAAAATCCTCCTAAAAGTCCAG
>CAYONR010000260.1:0-2170 GCA_964405365.1 uncultured Halanaerobiaceae bacterium | reverse complement strand
ATCCCATACCATCCTAATAGATAAATTTCAGCATCTCCTTCAATGACATCATCATAGAATGTTCCCCATTCTAGAAGTTCTATCTCAACATCTATTCCTGCTGCTCCCATCATCTGCTGCATTATCTGGGCAAGTTCCTGACGACCTTCACTTGTTTTAATAGTAACAGTTTCGCCGTCATAATCACCCTCTTCTAACATGTCCTGAGCTCTATCAATACTATATTCATATTGATTAATAACTGGACTATCAGCAAACTCTTCTACCCATGGATGACTTCCAGGAAGTGGGACATGAGTTCTGGTTCCATGAAAATGATCGGCAATACTATCTTTATCTAAAGAATAAGCAATTGCTTTTCTCAAATATTTATTATCAACTGGCTCATTAGTAACATTAAAACCAATATAATTATAATTGGTTCCAGCAATAGAGGCAAGATTGATTGAATCATCATCTTCTATAATTGGAAGATCATCTTCACTAACTGACATCAATACATCAAGAACACCTGTCTCTAGCTCAATTACAGCAGCTGCACTCTCAGGAATGATTCTATATTCTGCTCTATCAATATTTGGACGGCCTTCAAAATACTCATCATTAGCAACTAAAACAGTCTTCTCATCGATTTCTCTTGATTCAAATACAAATGGACCTGTACCAACTGGATTAGCTTCAAAATCATCTTTATTGTCTTCAGCAAGATGTTTAGGTACTATTCCTGTGTTCATATTAACTAAAAATGGTGCATGTGGTGCCTCTAATTGAAAAGATATTGTATAATCATCAATAATTTCAATTCCTTCAACTGAATCTGCTTCTCCATCATTAAATTCTTCAGCACCGATAATATTTAAATAGTTACCAGCTTTTGGAGAACCTTTGTCTGGATCAAGCATCGATTCATAAGTATACTTCACATCTTCAGCTGTAAGTTCAGTACCATCATGAAAATAAATACCCTCTTTCAAATGAAAAACATACTCAGAATCTGAAGGCATTTCAAATTCAGCTAAATCTGGCTGATATTCTAGGTTTTTGTCTAATTTCAAAAGACCATTAAATATTTGAGAAGAAACATACATACCACTTGCAGTTGTTACATATCTTGGATCTAATGCATTTCCATCTGAACCCATACCTATTACAATACTATCTTCTTCATGAGCCTCGGCAAATGCTACAACAGATGATGTTAATACTACCGCTAAAACTAAAATAAAAATTACTGATTTTTTCATTATTTGTTACCTCCTATATTTTTCTTGAATTATCTCTACTCTACTAAATTTACTATTTAAAACTTTCACCTCCTTAAAATTTTAAATACAACCTAACTTTACTGTATATTTAAAATTGGGAATACCTCTTCTAATGATTTAACCAGATAATCTGGATAAATCAGCTCTTCTTCATATTCCCATCTATTTAATGAAAGCTCATCAGCGAGCTTCTCATTCATTAATTCTATAGCAATTTCTGAGTCCGGCCTCTCAGCAGCGGAAAGCTTTAATAAATCCTCTGTTAAGTCCCTATAAACTAAAACAGTATTAGCAGATAATTTATTGGCTCCATAAATATCCATTAAAAGAGAGTCTCCAATATGAAACCAATTATCAGAATTTTTCAATTCCGGAACAAAAATTTTACTCTCAGGTTTAACGGCTTCTGCTCTATCAGTAGTTATAATCTTACTAAAATAATCAGCAATCCCAAGAGTTTCTAAGACAGGATATTGATACTTGTAATACCCGTTCGTAACAACATATAGATCAATATCAAATTTTTTTAATTTATCAAGTAGTTCTTTGCCATCCTGATAAAGATGAATATATGGTTCCTTTAAATAATCATTAATCATAGTTTCTATATTAATTCCACCAGGTAATCTTAAATTTTCGGCAACTGTTTGAATAATATCATCCCAATCATAAGCAGTATATAGATTTTTACTAGTTCTATTTTTAAATTCAGATTTAATATTCAACCAGATAACTTCTTCAGAAATAGATTTACTATGATTTTCTTCATACTGCTTTTTTAACTTCTGCTTAATTTCAGGAAAAAGACCCTGACCAAATGGATTTTCCATAAGAACACCATCTAAGTCAAAACTTACAATCATTAAATTAACTCCTTACATTTAAAAATTTACTTACTCTATTAT
>CAYONR010000259.1:0-2194 GCA_964405365.1 uncultured Halanaerobiaceae bacterium | reverse complement strand
GGCTCCCAGGTTCATGATGAAATTTTCTATGACAATGATAAAAATAAATTTTATCGAAAAACCAATAATTCAGGTGGCTTAGAAGGCGGTATCTCAACCGGGGAAGAATTAATAATCAGACTTCCAATGAAACCGATTCCTACCCTTTCTAAACCTTTAAAAACAGTTAATCTAGATAGCAAAGATCCTACTATTGCTGCTAAGGAAAGATCTGATAACTGTGCGGTACCATCAGCCTCTATAGTTGCCGAGGCAGTGACTGCCATCGTACTGGCAAAATCATTCTCTCAGAAATTCGGAGGAGATTCAATCAAAGAAATCAAAAATAATTACAATAGTTATCTAAATCAGATTAAAAATTATTAATTAAGAGGTGATCTTTTGACAAATAAATTAAAAGTTAATCTTGATAAAGAAAGTTATGAAATCATCATTGATAAAGATATTCTTAATAAATCTGGCCAGATAATTAGTTCCAACTTAAATATCGGCGATAAAATTTTAATAATATCTGACCAGAATGTTCACCCTCTCTATGGGGAGAGACTTAAAAACTCTCTCCAGGAAGAAAATTATAAGGTCCAGAGTCATATTATAGAGCCTGGAGAGAAAAGCAAAAGTAATAGTGAATTAAATAAAATTTATGATCTTCTTTTAGAATATCGATTCGATCGAAATTCAACTATTATTGCCCTTGGAGGCGGGGTAGTTGGGGATCTTGCTGGCATGGCTGCTGCCACTTTTATGCGAGGTATCAATTTCATTCAAATACCTACCAGTCTCTTAGCCCAGGTCGATAGCAGTGTTGGCGGCAAAGTCGCTATCAATCATCCTGATGCCAAAAATATTATTGGGGCTTTTTATCAGCCAGAGATCGTCATAATAGATATAGATCTCCTTAAAACTTTAAAATCCCGGGATTACAATACTGGTCTGGCGGAAGTAATTAAATATGGTCTTGGCTTTAATAAAGATCTATTTACTTATATTGAAAATAATATAACAGAGATACAACAAATTAACCATGAAGTTCTTGCAAAACTTGTTTATAACTGCTGTCAGATCAAAAGTGAAATCGTCAATCAAGACGAAAAAGAAAAAGGAGTAAGGGCTAAATTAAATCTAGGCCATACAATAGGTCATGCAGTTGAGGCTCTAACTAACTACCAGGAATATACCCATGGTGAAGCAATAGCTATCGGAATGGTCTATGAAAGTTATATAGCTGAAAGCTTAAATTATATCATACCAGAAGAAATAAATAGACTAAAAGATTTATTAGGTGAGTTCAATCTTCCAATAGTTATACCAAAATCGATAAAAGTTGATAACCTAATAAATAAAATGAAAACTGATAAAAAAGTAAAAAACAATCAAATATTTCTGGCACTCCCTAATTCATTAGGAGATACTGTCATAACTTCCGACTGGAATGAAAAATATTTAAATGATATCATATAAAAAATCCCCTGAATTAATTTCAGGGGTTGTAAATCATTCTTCAACTTTTCCTAGCTCTTTACATCTACCTAAGCAGTCTTCTCCACATTTAGGACAACTTGGTTTTTCTCCATCCTTTACATCTACATAAACAATATAATCTTCACCACAACACTGACAGAGATACTTATACCTAGCCATATTATCTCCCTCCTCTAATTCTCTTCTACTGATAATATCTCTTTTGATGAACTGACCAATTCATTTAATTGATCTAACATAATTTCCCGCATCAAATTGCAGGCCTCAATAAACCTCTGATTATCTATAGTATAAAAAACATTTAAACCTTCCTTTTTGCTTGACACAACACCTTTTTCTTTAAGTTGAGAGAGATGCTGGGAAACACTTGCTTTGCTGATATCCATTGTCTCTGCAAGCTCATTTACATGCTTTTCGCCTTCTTTTAGAAGATATATAATTTCTATTCTTTTGGCATTTGCAAGTACTTTGCAGATCTCTGCCTGCATTTCATAAATTTTTTTGTTTTTGATTACCTGCACCTCCTATCAGATTTAAAATTAAACTAATATATTAATCTATTAACTATTAATATAATTATACCACTTAACTCGGATATTTCAAGTAAAAAAATACCCTGGCTTAAAACCAGAGTATCTTTAACCATAAATATTATTTATTAAAAGTCAAATTTTCTTATTAATTCTTCTAATTCTTTAGCCATATTATTTAA
>CAYONR010000258.1:0-2205 GCA_964405365.1 uncultured Halanaerobiaceae bacterium | reverse complement strand
TAATAGTTTAGAAGCAAAAAGTTTTGAGACTGAAGCCCATGTCATGAGAATGACCAGATTAGCTTTTGATTTTGGTAACGAAATTAATTTATCGATTTCTGAGTTAAGTAGATTATCATTACTGGCAACTTTACATGATATTGGCAAGACAACTATTTCAGAAGAAATTTTAAATAAACCAGGAAAGTTAAATGATAAAGAATGGGGTTTAATGAAAAAGCATTCTGAACGAGGCTATAAAATAGCGGCAGCTTCAGAAGAATTTGCTGTAGTTGCGAAAGAAATACTCTCTCACCATGAACGCTGGGATGGTAACGGTTATCCTCAAGGGTTGAAAGAGGAAGAAATTCCATGTCTTGCCAGAATAATATCAATAATAGATGCTTATGATGTGATGATTAATAATCGCCCATATAGTAAAGCTATTTCTAAAGAGGCAGCTTCAGCAGAAATCAAAGATAACGCAGGTAGTCAATTTGATCCTGAATTGGTTGAGAAATTTGTTGATATAATACAATAAGGGGGGCTTACAAATGTTATCAAATAAAGTGCTTCTGGCAACTGACTTTTCTGAGACTGCTGAAAAATTAATCAACTGTCTTGATGAGCTGAAAAATTTAGGGATCGAAGAAGTTGTTTTAACTCATGTTATTAATGTTCATCGGTCTAAAGTAGTTAATGTTGATCAATTTAAAGAATCTAATAAAGAAAAACTGGAGAAAGTAAAAAAGAAGATAGAGGCAAAAGGGTTTAAAGTAACAATAAAAATTCCAGTTGGTTTTCCTGCTTCTGAGATTAACAAAGTTGCCAGGAGAGAGAATGTAGCCTTGATTTTAGTGGCCTCACATGGGAAAGGTTTTATTAAAAAAGTATTTTTAGGTAGTACCACTTATGATCTTATAAGGCAATCAAGGAGGCCAGTCTTAATAGAAAAATATGAAAATATTGAAGGAGATGCTCAGGTAGCCTGTGCTAGAAAGTTTAATAAAATTTTATTGCCAATAGATTTTTCAGACTGTTCTAAGGTAGCTGTTGATTTCGTTAAAGAAATAGAAAAAAATAATTTTGAAGAGATTATTCTTCTAAATGTAATTGAAAGTATTAGTTCTAGTGAAGATTTAGAGAAAGAGAAGACAACAGCTGAAGTGAAGTTAAAAGAAATAGCTAAGAATATTAAAAAAAGTGGTTCAGTTGATAATATAACTGTTAGAGTAGCTGAGGGTGCTGCTTCTAATAATATAATTCAAGTAGCTCAAGAAGAAAATGTTGGTTTAATTTTAATGCCTCGAACAGGAAGAGGTAATATTAAAGAATTACTTTTAGGTAGCACATCTGATCGGGTTGCTAAGGAGTCGCCTATACCAGTTCTTTTAATATCTTGCTAAAGAAGATTAAATTCAGTCAGGGCGAGAAAACCTGGCTGGATTTTTTATTTTATTTATAGTAAAATAGCCAGTATAAAACAAACGAATTGAAGCTATTGACTGGTAGAAAGACACTGATAATCAGTTTTATTCAGAATTATGAGGTTGTAATAGAGGTAATTGAAAGCGAGGGTTAAAGATTTATGGGAGTAGAATATCAGGAGCTTAAAAAAGAAAATTATCCTGAAGTAAAGAAGTTGATTAATGATTTAGAAAAATTTGATCAGATTATTCCTGATGCCTATTATGTTGAAAAGTTGCTTTCGTTATATCTCAGAAAAACTCTGGCTGAGAGCAGTTATTGTCAGGTGGCTATTTATAATGGGCAGGTTGTTGGTTTAATATTCACTTCAGCTGAGAATGATGAGAATAGTTATAATCCTATAACTAATAGCATTAGAGCTTTTCTGGATTTATTTAAAATTTTCATCTCTAGCAGTAAGCACAGGCAACTTCTTAGGGCTTATAAAGAGGAGATTTTTGATAAATATGATGAGTTCCTGGAGGATAGGGAGGATCGATATCAGGGGGAGATTAAGCTCTTTATAGTTTCTCCAGATCATCAGGACCTTCATATTGGCACCGGTTTGCTAGAAAGGGCATTTGATTATTTTAGAGAACAGGAGGCCAGTAGAATTTACCTTTTTACTGATACTGATTGTAATTATGGCTATTATGATCATAAAGGTTTTCTGCAAACAGGTGTAAAGGAATCAACTTTAAAGCTTCCTGGTGGCGATAGAGATCTGACAATATTTTTATATGAATACGATTTATAGTT
>CAYONR010000257.1:0-2228 GCA_964405365.1 uncultured Halanaerobiaceae bacterium | reverse complement strand
CTGTGATAGCTGATAAGAATATTCTTACTGGCTTAATTGAGGTTGCTGAAGATAATGAAATAGATTATCAATTTAGAAGGACTGATGTTGGAGGTAACGATGCAGGTGCAATTAGTTTAAGCCGTGAAGGAGTTCCATCTGCAGTAATTTCGCTTCCATGCAGATATATACATTCGCCATTATCTTTAATTGATTTAGAAGATTATGATAAAATGAGTAAATTAGTAAAACTATATTTAGAGAGATTAGCAAGGAAGGGGATATAGTATGCTGAAAATATTAGAAAAAGTAACTGCCGGGTTTGGTCCTGCTGGACAGGAAAAAAATATAAGACAATTAATAGAAAATGAAATAGAAAATTATGTTGATGAATTAAAGGTTGATAATATGGGTAATTTAATTGCTATCAAGAATGGCAATGGAGAAGGCCAGAAGATAATGCTGGCAGCTCATATGGATGAGATTGGGATTATGGTAACCCATATTGATGATGATGGTTTTTTAAGATTTACTACTGTTGGAGGCGTCAATCCAAAACATCTTGTTAATAGAAACTTTGTCTTTGAAGATAATATAGTTGGCACAGTTGGAGTCGAGAAGTTGGATTCATATAATGATTTAAAATTAGATAAATTATTTCTTGATATAGGTGCTGACAGCAAAGAGGAAGCAAAAGATAAAATTGGTATAGGCGATGTTGCTGTTTATCAGAAAAAGTTTAATAATAATGGCAAGAGAGTTATTTCTAATAGCCTGGATGATAGAGCAGGTTGTGCAGTTTTAATATCACTATTAAAAGAAATTGAAGATAATGCAAATGACATATATGCAGTTTTTACTGTTCAGGAAGAGGTTGGTACTAGAGGTGCAGGCACTGCTGCTTTTGGAATTGAACCAGATCTTGCTCTGGCTGTGGATGTAACAGGAACAGGTGATACACCTGAAGCTCATACTATGGATGTTAAATTAGGCAAAGGCGCTGCCATAAAAGTTATGGATAGAGGAAGTATTGCTCACCCGGGTATTAAAAATATGCTTGCTGAAATTGCTGAAGAGAATAATATATCATATCAATATGAAGTTTTAGAATTTGGAGCAACTGATGCCAGGGCAATCCAATTAAGCAGAGGTGGGGTTCCAAGTGGAACTTTATCAATACCAACCAGATATATTCATAGTCCTTCTGAAATGCTAGATTTAGCTGATTTAAAAGATAGTAGAGATTTATTAATTAAGTTTGTTGAATGCGAAAAACTTGAAAAAGTATTCAAAAAGTAATATGATGATATACAGTCGTATAATTTAATAAAGGAGGTAGATAGAATTGTCCAGGAAGTTTAAGGTTCTTATTTTAGTGCTGGCTTTATTTTTGACTATATCGATTGGAGTTGAGGCAGGTGTTTTAAGAAATGGTGATAGAGGGCCTGCAGTAGAAGAATTACAGTCAAATTTACAGGAGTTAGGTTATAATACTTCTGTTGATGGAATTTTCGGTGCTGGCACAGAACAAGCATTAAGAAATTTCCAGGATTCTACAGGCTTATCTGTAGATGGCATTTATGGAAGTCAGACTAGATCAGCTTTGGAAGAAGAACTTAATAATAATTCTTCAAATAATATATATACTGTTAAGCAAAATGATACATTAACTATAATTGCAATAAATCATGGTGTTTCAATAAATGAATTAAGAACAGCTAATGATGTTGATGGTAGCATGATTCACCCAGGTGATGAATTAGTAATCCCTGGTGAAAATGGAAGTTTAACAGGCCAGGGTGGAGAAGAAGAAGAGGTTGAAGAAATAACTCATAATGTAAGAAATGGCGAAGCTTTATCAACAATAGCCAGACAGCATGATACAGATGTAGCAACAATTAGAGAATATAACAATATATCTGGAGATTTGATAAGAGCTGGAGATGAATTGGTTATACCTGTCAACAGATCAGGAAATAATAACGCTACAAGATCAACTGATTCTAATTTTAGCTGGCCAGTTGATGGAAATATAACTTCTGGATACGGAAATAGAAGACACCCAGTTACTGGTCGTAATGATTACCATAGCGGTGTTGATATTGCAGCTCCTCATGGTACTACCGTACAGGCAGCAGCATCAGGTACTGTGAATTTTGTTGGTTGGATGGGTGGTTATGGCCGGGTTGTTATTATTGATCATGGCAATGGTTATGAAACTCTTTATGCCCATAATTCTCAAATTCTGG
>CAYONR010000256.1:0-2245 GCA_964405365.1 uncultured Halanaerobiaceae bacterium | reverse complement strand
TTTTCCAAACTCCACCTTTTCTCCATTAACTTAGCCTCCTGTAATCATTAAATAAAGCTACTTGATATTAAAATATTTATACTATATTACTTCTCAACTTATTCTAAAATCCCTGCTTCTTTTAATAAAATTTCCAACTCAGCCTCAACTGCTTTAGGCGGGCTGATTTCCTCTAATGCCAGTTCAGGGTCTTTCAAACCATGACCGGTTAAAACTGCCACAACTTTACTGCCTTCAGTCAATTCATTATTTCTAGCCTTTTTAATCAATCCTGCCACAGAAGCTGCCGAAGCCGGTTCACAGAATATCCCAGAAGTTGAAGCAATAGCTTTATAGGCCTCTAAAATCTCTTCATCTGTTACTGAACTTATTAATCCAGCAGACTCATTAGCAGCATTATTAGCTTTATTCCAGCTAGCAGGATTGCCTATTCTTATAGCAGTTGCCAGGGTTTCAGGTTTTTCAATAATCTTATCATAGGTAATTGCTGCCGCTCCTTCAGCTTCAAAGCCCCACATTTCTGGCTTATTAGTTATTTTCTCAGCTTGATAATATTCATTAAAACCCTGCCAATAAGCAGTTATATTGCCAGCATTTCCGACTGGTATTGCTAAAATATCTGGAGCATCACCTAGAGCATCTACCACCTCAAATGCTGCCGATTTCTGGCCTTCAATTCTGTATGGATTTAACGAATTAACCAAAGTTACAGGATAATTGTCTGTTAGATCTTTTACCAGCTCTAATGCTCTATCAAAATTATCTTTTATTTGAATAATCTTTGCACCATGAATTGCAGCCTGAGCCAGCTTACCTAGAGCAATATTACCCTCTGGTACAACAACGATAGTTTCAATCCCGGCCCTGGCGCCATAAGCTGCAGCTGCCGCTGATGTATTCCCGGTGGAAGCACAGATAATAGCTTCACTCCCCTCAGCAATCGCCTGACTTACAGCCAGCGTCATGCCTCTATCTTTAAAAGAACCAGTTGGATTGGCCCCATCATATTTCAAATATAATTCTATATCCAAATCAAATTTTTCTACTAATTCTGGCACAGGTAATAAAGGAGTATTCCCTTCCTGTAATGTAATTGGTTCTGCTCCTTCTTTTAGTGGCATAAATTCTCTATAAGCCTCAATCACTCCTGGCCAATTGTCTCCAATTAAATTCTGTTTAAATCTCATAATCTTCCTCCTAATTAAAGTTAGTTACTTGAGCTCCTAAAATATCTGCTCCAGTTATAACTGTCTTAGCTTCCACATTATATTTGAACCAGACTTCTCTAATAATTTCTGCAATCTCTTCCTCTTTATTATTTGCAAACCCTAAAACTGAAGGCCCTGCTCCACTTAATACAACTCCAATTGCACCACCTGCAATAGCTTCAGTAACAATTTCATTCCAGGCCGGTGTCTCAGCCAGTCTATATGGCTGATGAATTTTATCATTTAAAAGTTCTTTTAACATATCCCAGTTTCCACTAGCCAGAGCAAATGGCATTAGCGCCGTTCTGCTCTGATTATATGTAATATCATCAATATTAATTTGGGATGGAAGCAGTCTCCTCTGCTCTTCAGTGTTGGCTGAATAATCAGGTACTGCTAAAATCAGAGATAAATCAGGATGGGGATGAAGCTTTTCTCGATAAATCTTATCTCCAACAGCAGTTATATTCAAGCCCCCATAAAGAGCAGGTGTAATATTATCTGGATGGCCTTCAAGCTCATAGGCATGTTCTAAAATTTCTTCCTGGGATAAACCTAATTCAAATAAATTAGATAAACCAACCAGAGTTCCAATAATCGCAGCTGCACTACTCCCCAGCCCTTTACCAGGTAAAAAAGGCAATACCTCAGTAATCTGCAGACCTTTAAATTCATTACCTGTCTTCTTCTCCAGATATTTTATAGTTTTACTAATTAAAGTATCTGGTACTTTACAGTTCTTATCACCTGAAAATTTTAAATCAACTTGTACCTGATCACCACCATTTTTTTCGAATCTAAAATTATAATAAACCTGAAGGGCCATCCCTAATGTATCATAGCCTGGCCCTAAATTTGCTGATGTTACAGGAACTTTAACTTCTACGCAATTCATAAAAATCATTTCTCCTTTATTTTAATAATATTCCTATCACCTATTATACAGTGAATTCAGCTCTTCGACAAATTAAAGCGAAAAATCAAAAATAATCCTTGCATTTTATTTTAATACAGGTTATAATAAAAAGCAATAAAAT
>CAYONR010000255.1:0-2253 GCA_964405365.1 uncultured Halanaerobiaceae bacterium | reverse complement strand
TCTTCGAACTACCAACACCTTTTTTCGTTGCCATTTATCCTCACCCCCTGTATCTAAATGTAAAATTTATTATAGTTATTATCCACTTATTGAATCTATTCTAATTCTGGTGAACGGCTGTCTATGTCCAGTTTTTGTGTGTTGACGACTTTTAGGTTTATATTTGAAAACAGTGACTTTTTTATTTTTACCATGTTCTAAAACAGTTGCTTCAACCTTAGCACTTTCTAAGTAAGGCTGGCCAACGTTTAAACCTTCATCATTAGAAATCGCCAACACCTGATCAATATCAAGTCTTTCTCCTTCTGGAGTAGTCAGTTTTTCAACCTTTAAGATATCACCTTCATTGACACGATATTGCTTTCCACCAGTTTTTATAATTGCATACATGAAAATCCACCTCCTTTTCCTCAGACTCGCCAGTTCAGGGAGAGATCTCTCTCATTTTAGCTAGCCCTTTCCTGCGCGGTTTTGGTTAGGCAGGCACTATTTTAGTCCCTACAGAATAAAATATTATCATATAAATTTATCAAAGTCAAGAATTAGCCAGCAGTTCCGCTTTAGCATAAGTCCTATGAACTGAATTAATTTTAATCCTACATTCCTGACCAACTCTATCGCCGGCACCTTCTACAATAATTATATAACCTTTAAACCTACTGATGCCAGAAGAACGATTTTCAGAATGCTGATCTTCTATTTTTAAACGAAATTTCTGACCTGATTTAACAGGTAATGCTAGTTCTTTTAATTCTTCTTTGCTACCTTTTTGAATAACTTCAAAGTCTTCACGATGCAATTTATTATTACCTCTTATATAGATATCTTTATCCAGGTCTTTTTCTAATTGATTTAATTTTTCACCTCCGTTGCCAATTAAAACTGCGGCAACATCTGGATGGACTTCACATAAAATAGCTTCGAAATTTTCTCTTGAAGCCAGTGAGTTCAGCTCTCTTATGACTTTAAAGGCCATAGTAGTTTCAGCAACAATTCTACCTGTGCCATCACAGTATGGGCATTCTTTTTGGACCAACTCACTTAATCTTTCTCTGACTTTTTTTCTGGTCATTTCTACTAATCCAAGTTTTGTTAGACCTAGAATTGATGTTCTAGTCCTATCTCTTGCCAGTTCCTGTTCAAGAACTTCAAGAACTTTATTTCTATTAGACTCAATATCCATATCTATAAAATCTATTATAATTATTCCACCTATATCTCTCAATCTTAACTGTCTGGCAATCTCTTTAGCTGCTTCTAAATTTGTTTTAAAAACAGTATCCTGTAAGTTCTTCTTACCAACATATTTACCCGTATTAACATCGACAGCAACTAGAGCTTCAGTTGAATCAAAAACCACATGTCCTCCAGACTTCAGCCAGACTTTTCGTCGCATCAATTTATCTAGCTCCTGCTCAATTCCATAAGTTTCAAAAATTGGTCTTTCTCTTTGATATAAAAATATTCTAGAATTAATATCTGGATCAAGTCTTTCAGCAAACTCAGAAAGATTTTTATAGTCCTCTCTATCATCAATAACAACTCTATCTATATCAGAGCCTAAATGATCTCTAACAATCTGATGAATTAAATTTATATCGCTGTGGAGAAGTTTCGGTGCTTTAGATTTTTTAAAACGGTTTAAAATTCTCTGCCATAATGAATTCAAAAAATTATAATCCATATTTAAAAGTTTTTTATCTTTATTAGCAGCATTAGTTCTAATAATAACCCCGGTATTTCCATTTATTAAATTTTTAGTTATATTTTTTAATCTACCCCGTTCTCCATGATCTCTAATTCTTCTAGAAATATTAATTCTATTTTCATTTGGAAGATAAACATAATATCTTCCAGGAAGACTCACTCTACATGTTAATTTTGGACCCTTTTCACCAATAGGCTCTTTAGTTACTTGAACCATAATCTCCTGGCCAGGATTTAAAACATGATTAATTTTTAATTTTCTTTGAGAAAATCTTTTTCTCTGTTTTTCATTAAATATTGGATAAGCATCATTTATATGAAGAAATCCATTACGTTCACTGCCTATATCTACAAAAGCAGCCTGCATGCCTGGAAGTACATCTTTAACTTTTCCCCGATATATACTGCCTTCATTACGTTCATACGTATCTCTTTCAAAAAATAAATTATCTAAATTATCATTTACTAAAATTGCCGCCCTTTTTTCCCGAATACCTGAATTTATTAAAATCTTCTTACTCACATCTTATCTCTCCTCCAATACCT
>CAYONR010000254.1:0-2258 GCA_964405365.1 uncultured Halanaerobiaceae bacterium | reverse complement strand
GTTGCCATCAATGCCGCTAGCATGATGGCTTCCTCCTTTTATTGTATTTGGAGCCAGACGGACCGGCACAGCTGATTAATTGCTGACTGATGTCGGTCTGGCTTATTATTTTAAGATACTTTAATTATATTGCTTTCTTCTCGCCTCTATAGTGTTTACAACTATGACAGATCGATCTGCTGGAAAATATCCTCTGGTTCTTATCCAGACACCAGGGAACCGGAAGGAATAACTCTTTCTGGATCCTGGCATCTATGGCACAGTCTGATTTTTCTGATCTGCACCTTAAACAGAGACTTTCGCCGGCTTTCTGCTGACTGGCCAGAATTACTGTATTGCAGCTACTGCAGTTAATATAGCTTTTGCTGTTCTTTTTATCTTTCGACATGATCGGTAGGTTCCTTAAAGCCTCCTAAGACCTCTGAAGGGCGTACCCCTGAAAAAATCTTGTTAAAGAGTTTATCGATATCTTCAAAGATATTATCTGGATTGTCTCTGTAATAATATGGGATAATATCAAACAACAGATCAAGTGGATTATAGTCATAGGTATCAGCCATAAAATTTACAAGAGCATCTAATACAACCAATATTTCTGACTCTTGAAATTTATAAATTGAATATATATCAATTTCCATTTCGCCATTTACCTTTTTACCCTGGATAACCATATTGAAGTCTTCGTTTTTCATCTATTTATCTCCTCCATATTTAGCCTATTTTTTAGTTTAAAACGGTACATCTATATCCATGTCTTCTTCACCTGATGAATCAGGGATATTGCTATTGTCGTGAGTATTCTGAGCTGGTTTATCATCTGCCGGCCAGTCGAGGAACTGGATCTCACCGGCAATGACTTCCGGATTAATATAGGTCCTGTCGCCTTTAATGTTTTTTCTGATCTGGAGCCGGCCGGAGACTGCTACCAGCCTGCCCTTGCTTAAATTGCTGGTGACTACTTCAGCTAACTTCTGCCAGGCTTTAATTTCAATAAAATCAACTTCCTTTTGGCCGTTTTTGTTGCTAAAGCTACGCTGGACTGCCAGGGTGAAATTAGCAACTGGATTACCCTGCCCTGTATAAAACAGTTCTGGATCTTTAGTTAGTCGGCCGATTAATATTATCTGGTTTAAAATAAATGATCTCCTCCATTCTTTTTCGAGTTGTCTGCTGCTTTCTTAGAATAACTACCACTTTATTAAACTGTCTGCTGGCGGTAGCTTCTGCCTTTTAGCTGCCAGATATTCCGGCCGCCGTTGGTAGCTTCAACTATTCTATCCATCAGCCTCTGGTTGATCTGGGTCTTAAGCTCATTAGAATCTAGGTTGGTGGTAATAATAGTCGGCAGTAGATAGTTATAGCGGTAGTTCAGGATTAAGTGGAGCTTTTCCTGCTGCCATTCGCTGGCCCGTTCAGTGCCGAGATCATCAAGCAGGAGTAATGGTGCCTCCTTATATTTCAGCAGAGTAGCATGTTCACTGACCAGATCTGAATCATAACTATCCCTCAGTTCTTGAATAAGGTCTGAGCTGGTGATAAAGTGGAAGTTCCTGCCAATATCTGGCCGACCGACATTATAGGGATTAGATTGTTTTAGTGCAATATATTCTGCCCACTGGCAGGCTGCCTCCTTAAAGGCTGCGACTGCCAGGTGGGTTTTACCCAGGCCGTAATCCCCTGATAAAAATGCCCAGTTATTATTCTTTTTAACTTTCATGACTGACAGAGAATAACGCTGAATTTCTTTAACTAACTCCCCGGCATTGCAGTTATCAAGTCTTGTTATATCGAAATTTGAGAAGTCTTTATTATGATAGCGTTTAGGCAGATTCAGGCTCTTTAACATATTGACCCTGGCCTTCTTCTTTTTTGCAGTATGATCTACCTCGATTACCTTTTTCGGTTCAACCGAAGACTTGCTTGAAGAAATCTTCTTCTCCTTTATCAGCTGTTGAAGACTTTTGGTTGTCATATCTCTTCCCACCTTTACCCTTATTATTAGACTTTTTCTTTTCTTCATATTCTGCCATGTAGTTTTTAGCCTGATTGACTGTCTTGATATCCATGTTGTACCAGTTATTCAGTATACCTCTGAGATAAGAAAAGCTTCTGCAGTTTTGAAAGCCTGCTTCTTCGATTGCCAGGACTATTAAGTCTTCAGTTAAGCCTTTATCGAGATAACCCTGGACTGCCTGCTGAAAGGTAGGAGTTAAAGGGGAGCCGAATATCTCCATGTATTTCTGACAAATTTCAGCAAA
>CAYONR010000253.1:0-2270 GCA_964405365.1 uncultured Halanaerobiaceae bacterium | reverse complement strand
ATAAAGAGAGTGAACAGGTCCAGAAATATTTTTCAGAAAATTTTTCAATAAATCTTCATGCTGTTGATGCCGTTGATAAGTTTTTAGGAGAATTAAAAGGAGTTACTGATCCTGAGGAAAAGAGAAAAATTATTGGTCATGAATTTATAAAGGTTTTTGAGAGTAAGGCCCTTGAAATAGATGGTGTTACTCATCTTGCTCAGGGAACAATTTATTCAGATGTTATAGAAAGTGGAGATAGCAAGAATTCTGTAACTATTAAATCTCATCATAACGTTGGGGGATTACCTGATGAGATGGAATTAAAATTATTAGAGCCGTTAAGGGATCTTTTTAAAGATGAGGTTAGAGAGATTGGTTCTTTACTTGGATTACCTGACGAGCTGGTTTGGAGACAACCCTTCCCAGGACCTGGGCTTGGAATAAGAATAATTGGAGATATAACTGCTGAAAAATTAGATATTTTAAGGAAAGCTGATTATATCTTTAGAGAAGAGTTATCAAAATCTGATGTTGCTGATCAGGTCTGGCAGTCCTTTGCAGTATTACCAGATATAAAGAGTGTTGGTGTAATGGGAGATGAAAGAACTTATGGCTACCCGATTATATTAAGGGCTGTTTCAAGTATTGATGCGATGACAGCTGATTGGGTAAGGGTTCCAGGCGAGACCCTGGATTTGATTTCCAGGAGGATTGTAAATGAGGTTGAAAAGGTGAATAGAGTTGCTTATGATATAACCTCTAAACCACCGGCAACTATAGAATGGGAATAATTAATTATATATAGGAGGAATAAAAAATGGCTAAAGATATTAAAAATGAATTTACTGAGCAGTTTTTTGAAGCGATTTTAGAACTGAAAAATATTGAGGAATGTTATGATTTCTTTCAGGATGTAGCAACAGTTGGTGAAATAAAAGCTATGTCTCAGCGTCTTGAAGTTGCAAGAATGCTAAAAGATGGAATAACTTATGAAGATATTGTGGCTGAAACTGGGGTTAGTACTGCTACAATTAGTAGAGTTAAGCGTGCTTTAGAATACGGTGAAGACGGATATGAGTTAGTTTTAAAGAGATTAGGTAAATAATGATTAAAATGGTGAGTTAATGCTAAGGATTTTTAAAAAAATACAGCAGTATTTAGTTAAAGTTTTAAATGGGATGGCTCTTGGTTTGTTTTCATCATTGATTATAGGTTTAATTATAAGTCAACTTGGAAAATTATTAAATATTGATATGTTGGTCCAATTTGGAGATATAGCACAGTTATTAATGGGACCAGCAATTGGTGTTGGAATAGCCTATAGTTTGAATTTGAAGGGTCTAGGTTTATACTCATCCCTGGTAACAGGAGCTTTAGGTGCCGGGACAGTTGTGCTTGCAAATGGTTCAGCAACTATTCAAATTGGTGAACCTGTTGGTGCGCTATTAGCGGCTGTTATCGGTGTAGAAATAGCAAAACGAGTAACTGGTAAGACGCCGGTTGATATAGTTTTAGTTCCAGCAACTACTATAATCGCCGGTGGTATTGCCAGTTCTATTTTTGGGCCCTGGTTGATAAGTTTTTCTTACTGGCTTGGACAAACAGTTAATCTGGCAACTAATCTCCAACCACTACCTATGGGCATAGCTGTATCAGTTATAATGGGAATATTTTTAACTCTTCCAGTTTCAAGTGCTGCTCTGGCAATCTCATTAGGCCTTGAAGGATTGGCAGCTGGAGCTGCAACAGTAGGATGTTCTGCTCAGATGGTTGGTTTTGCTGTGATAAGTTTTAAGGATAATGGGATTGGTGGAATGATAGCTCAGGGTTTAGGAACTTCCATGTTACAGATCCCAAATATTTTAAATAAGCCATTAATCTGGATACCACCGATAATTAGTTCTGCTATTTTAGGGCCGATTGCGACGGTTATATTTCAAATGGAAAATAGTAGAATAGGTGCAGGTATGGGGACTAGCGGTCTTGTAGGCCAGGTAGCTACTTTTGAAACTATGGGGGGCAATGTAATAATTCCAGTTTTAATGCTTCATTTTTTTCTGCCAGCTGTTATTTCCTATTTGATTTATAAGTTCATGTATAAGTATAGTCTGATTGAGTCTGGAGATCTTAAATTATCTAAGGAGGCCAATTAATAAATGGTTGAAGAATATGATGTTGTAATAGTTGGAACTGGTCCTACAGGAATTTTTACAGCAATGAAACTTGTAGAAGAAAAGCCTGCTTTAAATATTTTAATGATTGAAAAAGGAGCAGATATTGACAATAGA
>CAYONR010000252.1:0-2281 GCA_964405365.1 uncultured Halanaerobiaceae bacterium | reverse complement strand
ATTTTTGCTTCAGCTGTCGGTACTGGTTATGGAACAGCGGTTGCCTTTGGTACAATTATGTATCCTGCAGGAGTAGCTGTAGGTGGTCATCCAGTTGTTCTTGCTGGTGCTATTTTAAGCGGCGCAGCCTTTGGTGACAAGCTTGCACCAATTTCCGATACGACTATTGTATCAGCAGCAACACAGAATACAGATGTACCAGGAGTAGTTAAATATAGATTAAAATATGTTCTCATTGCTGCTATCCCGGTAGTATTCCTCTACATGATCTTTGGAGGTGCAGATGCAGTTGAAGGTGCCGGTGGAGCAGAGATAATTGCTCAATATGCTGATCCTGGAGGTCTCTGGTTACTGATACCTTTTGCAGTTGTTTTAGTTGTCGCTTTTATGGGCTATCATTTGATTGTATCGTTAACCTGGGGTATTGTAACCGGCATAGTATTTAACATAGTACTAGGTTTGGCTCCATTTAGTGATATCCTATATCTTAATTTTGAAGAAGGTACAATTGATGGAGCACTGGTTAATGGAATTGCAGGTTATGTAGAGTATGCAATTTTGATTTTGTTAATTGTCGCATTAGGCCATTTAATAAAGTTAAGTGGTGCGATGGAAGATATGCTTAATTTTGCTAAAAGTAAGATTGGTGGACTAGTCTGGAAGGCAGAGGTTTCTTATTGGGCTTTAGTCTCTGTTATGAATACTGTTATAACCATTAATACTGCAGCTGAGGTTGCTGCAGCACCATTTGTTAGAAATATCGGTGAGAGCTATGGTATCCATCCATATCGAAGAGCTGCATTTTTAGATGGCCCAACATCTTCATTGGGATATGTATTCCCATGGAGTGGAGGATTGCTCTTACTTGTAACTACTATTAGTGCACAGGCTGAACAGTATGAATTTGTTAGTGAAATAGCACCGACTGCTATAACTCCATATGTTTTTTATGGATTTGCCTTACTTCTAGTTCTCTTAATCAGTGCATTGACTGGTTGGGATCTTAAATTTGAAGGTCCTGATGGAGAATTAAGTAAAGAGCCTTATAAAGGTATATTAGTAGAAGATAATTAAATATTAAATTAAAAATTGTTGGCCAGATTAAATCTGGCCAACTTTATTATTTATTTTTATTTTTTTCCTCTTTAAAATGGAGATAATCCATGAATTCGTTGAAATTATTCTGAATAGTAGTTTCATTTATGCTGTAATAATGAGAAGGGGCATCGACTCTCATCTGAACAACACCCTGCATTTTTAAAGTATTTAAATGTCTGGAAATAGTCGATGGGTTTATCTGCATTTCTTTACCAAGAGCATCAACTGTCATCTCTTGATTTTCAGCAAGTAAGCGAAGGATTTTATTCCTGGAATTGTGGGAAAAACTTTTAAAAAAATAAGCGAATTTGTCATGCATATTTTATCTCTCCTTTTTCAAAAAAAGTAGTTGACTTATTTATATTTTATAGTTATACTATATATATTATATGTGCATTTGTCAAGATATAAATATGCGCATATGCAAAATTAAAAGGAGGGGTTAAGAATGAATGTAAAATCAATAAATGAAAGACTGGGTTTAAAAGGTATGGTTATTGTTGCTTTAGCTATTCTGGCTGTAGTTGTTGGAGGTTATTATGCAGTTACTGTAAGAAGTGATTCGAGGATAACTAAGGCCCTCTCTGAAATGCCTGTTGGTCAGATAGAGATGATTAATGATGCAGGTGAGATTATTACTTTAGATATTAGAATTGCAGAGACATCAGATGCTAGAAATGCAGGTTTTAAAGGTGTAGGTGCAGATGTAGTTAATAATACAGCTATCTTATATAGATATACTAGAGACACTGTTGCCACTCATCTACTTGATAAAGTAAGAGTTTCTCTTGATTTAGGCTTTTTTAATGCTGATGGCGAATTAATAACTATTACTCAGACTGAACAAGGGGCTACAACTAGATATAATGCAGGTTCAAGGGTACAATACAGATATATCTTAATGGCAGGTCAGGGCTACTTTGAAAGACATGGAATTTCAGCAGATGGTGGTGCTAGTTTAGTTATTGATTCTCTAAGTAGGTAAGATTTCAATTAAAAGAGGAGAATTAAAACTTTTGGAAGAATTAATATATAAATTTGTCTGGCTGGAAATTAAAATTTTCAGCCAGTTTTTAATTCTAATTATTATTTTTATGCCTGATTTAATAGTATTCTACTGAATAATAATAAAAATCTGAAATTAAATTAACAAATATGCAGGAATTAATCAGAACTATATAGA
>CAYONR010000251.1:0-2283 GCA_964405365.1 uncultured Halanaerobiaceae bacterium | reverse complement strand
CAATTTCATCAGCAAATTGCCTCATACCTGCTTTTTCAGGCGCAACACTTATATGATTTTTGGCCAGACTAAAGCCAATAATAAAAGTTCCATGATCGACAAACATTGGCTGATTCCATTTGATTTGAAGCTCTAAATCAGAAAACTCACTGGCAATCCAGTCCAGAATTTTTTCTATTCTCTGGCGATGTTCAGAATTATCAATGGTCGCTAAATATTCTTCAATTGATGTCATTATCTTTCCTCCCTGTAATAGATTTTCTTTAAAATCTAGCTTATTCAAATATTCTTCAGTAATATAGTCAATGCTATATTTTATTAGATATTTATATAATTCTTTCTTTGTTTTAAAATAGTAAAAAAGTAAGACTTTGCTAATTCCCGCCTCTTCAACGATTTGGTTGGTTGAGGCCAGCTTATAGCCATTACCGGTAAACTCCTGCAAAACTGATTAAGTTTTAAATCTGCTCAAGAATCTTCTCTTCTTTATAGTTTTTAAAGACAGCTGCAGCTATTAAACATAACGTCATTCCGACCAGGCCGCTAAGTCTAATGCCTGTATCATTGCCCGGGCTATTACCAAATGTGGTTAAGGCTGCAAAGATAAAGACTCCTGCTGACTGACCAAATTTCTGGAGTAAGGTTCTGCCTGCAAAGAAAGCTCCTTCTTTACGATCGCCTGTCTGGACTGCATCTAACTCTGCTATATCTGCCAGGATGGCATTAGGTAAGATGCCTAAAAAGGCCATTGGCATTGCTGCCAGAACTGCCAGGATATAACCCTGAACCTGATTGGAAAGGGGTAATCTACCTAGAAAATAGACATATCCAAATACGACTGCCATCATTAGAAATGATAATAGGACTAATATTTTTTTGCCAAATTTTTTGGCCAGGATATTGACCAGGGGATAGAATGCAAAGGAGACTATTACCATTAATGGCATGAGAATACCTACCAGTGCCTCGCCCTGGAGCAAGAGAACTGTCACATAATAGAGTAGGCCAGTATTGATCAGGGTGATGCCAGTAAAATAGGCGAAATCTGCTATTACATAATAGCGGAAATTTTGATTGCTGGCCACTGTTTTAAAGGCTTCTTTGATATTTACTTTTGCTGGTTGGTTATTGCAGTATTTATTTTCATCTATAAATATTACTGGTAAATACATTAAAAGTACTGCCAGAGCAACGATTATAAAAATGGCTGCCTGGAATGATTGTACTCTTTGTAAGGCAAAGGCTGATTCTAAAAGATTGGCTATTGCCGGTAACTGAGAAGCTATGATCATACCCAGGGCAAATGTTATAGAGATATATGTTGATAGATCGAGCCGTTGTTCTTCATCTTTGGCCAGTTCTGGTAGAAGGGCGAAATATGGTGTTACATAGACTGTTAGGAAGAGATAGAAAAGTATCTGGATTCCTGCTACCCAGGCTATATTTAAATTGCTAACTCCACTAACTGGAGGAATAAATAGTAATATACAAAATAGACCTGCTGGCAATGCTCCAACTGCCAGAAAGGGTATTCTCCGGCCAAATTTGCTGTCAAAATTATCACTGAGATAGGCTATAACTGGATCGGTTATAGCATCAAAAAGTCTGCCACTGGCTGCAATTATTGTAATAAGATTAAGTACTCCTAAAAAAGTTATCTGGGTTATAAAGAATGGAATTCCAGCTTCTTCAGGTGGTATATAAAAGTAGACCAGAGTTAGGCTGATAAGATTAACTAATGTTGACCAGCCTAACTGGCCGATTGAATAGATTATCTGTTTGCTTAACGGCAAAATATCACTCCTATGATTTGTTTAGTTATTTTTTTATGTTTAAATACTGCCTTATTTCGCCTGACATATTTTGCTTTTATTCCCCCTCCTGTTAATTATCTAAAATAATTTCATTTTTTACTCAAATTAAAAAGTATTGTTTAGTATATAGTTAGTCACTCAAACAATAAACTCCTGCAAAACTGATTAAGTCATTAGATAAAGTCATTAATAGTTTAAATTAAAAAATAACCAGGCAATAGAACCTGGACTGGGGTGATACTGGGGTGATACTGGGGAGGTACTGGGGTGGAATTGAACTGAAGCTGGACTGTTGTAGTGTTGATGTAGGGTTGGTGTAGGGTTGATACAGTGTTGGGAAAGTCTGATAGCTTATCCAGGTTACTGCAATTAATAATTGCTGTTTATTTTATAATATCAGACCTGGCAGATGTTTTATATGGCAGGGTAGTGCAGGGAATGAAAAATCGCATATTACATACAATACCAT
>CAYONR010000250.1:0-2300 GCA_964405365.1 uncultured Halanaerobiaceae bacterium | reverse complement strand
AAGAGGAGGCTGATCTCGATGTATCAGGAGAAAAAAGATAGGAATTTATCGAAAGCAACCTCGAGATTGAAAGATAGATTACGGCAGAAGGGTTACTCGGAAGAGGAGATAGAAGAGTTAATTGAAAGTTTCCTGTAAAAATAAAAAAGGGGTATGTGATAAAAGTGCAGCATTCGGCTCCTATGTGTATGTATTGCAAACACTTTCATGAAAACCGTCTTTCTTTTCACTGCGAGGCTTATCCCGATGGGATACCGGAAGATATCTATGAAACACGAGTAGATCATAGAAAGCCTTATGAGGGAGATGGAGGCATAAGGTTTGAACCAGCAGATGATACTACTGATGAGCAGCTTGAAAGGATAGATAAGCTTTATCAGTGAGCTGCTGATAAGTTAGGTATAAGAAGAAAAAACACTAATAGGGTATATGTAAATGTATGATGATAAATTATCTGGTAGCAAATGATGGGAGATATTTCTCTGCAAAAACAGCGAAGAGGCAAGATCTTTTAATTTAGGATATAATAAATTGATAAACTATAAATCATCTAAATCTGCAGATAAAGTTTCTGAGAAGGTACTTGATAAATGCAACCTTATAAGAAAATTGATGGAATCACCAAAAAGCTAAAAATGCCATGTATGAAAAAATTCCATATGAGCTTTGAAAATACAGAAATTTAATTTGGGTCTACTTTCAAGATTTCGAGAAAAGTTGCATCTTTCGCAAACCCACCATCTTCTAATATAAAGAACCACTAATAGGGAATAGGAGGTATCCAATCACTCTATTTGTGAAGTGGAGCTGTTAAAGAGGGCTGTTTAAAGAGTTTATTATTTTTAATCAGGCAAATAATTGCAAAAATAGCTAAAGACGCTGTCTGAGACTATTAAGTCAATATCTCTATCTGTCTGATCTGTATGAAACGATGCAAAAAAGGAGTGATATCTTGAGATTGTGGCATGAGGACATTTTAAGAGGTCTCCCTCAAGCTCAGTTGTTAGGTTTACATCGAGAGGTCTGTGGTTTGAGAGGTAACGCTTGGGGTAGATCTCACTCTACTGTCAATTATATTTGGAAGTATGATTTTGAAAGACTTGTAGCTTATCATATTAAAGTTATGGAAGAGATGATAGACAGAGATTTTAATGTTACAGATAAATGGTTTGAGTATGATTACAGAGGGAAAAATTGTGGGAGAAAAAAAGATATCAGCAAGGAAAGAGTAGAGGAGTTTTTAGATAAAAAAGTATTTCCAGAACATAATGATAAATACTTAAAAGAGTGCATAGATAATTTATACGAGAAGGGTTGTGTATGTAGATTTGTGGAGAAAGTGTTGGAGGTTAATTTTGATTCTGAGCAATCTAAAGGTCTATAGCCATTATATATAGGCAGTATAGGGGATGTTAATAAAGACCGATGGTTAAAAACCTATACCCTTTGTTTCGCAAGGTTTTATGAGAATATTTCTCTAAATAAATTTATATTCGTCCTGAACAGTAAAGGGGTTATTTTTATTGGCTCTATTTTAAAGCCTCGTGAAAAATTACACCTTTTGCAAGCCCCCCTTCTAATAAAGACCACTAATAGGGAGGGTGGAGTATCCCTGTCATTCTATTTGTGAAGTAGATTTGACGAAAATTAATATATAATTTTACAATCGGTGATTATGAGGTATCTCGAATTGTTTTTTTCTATCAAGATTTATATTGCAGACATAAGAAGTCGTTATTATAACTGATCTTAAAGTTTAAGAAATATATTATAATTATCCATACTTTTATTTAATCATATAGATTAGTTTGCTTTTCTGGAAGGCGTTGATCTGTTGTTAAAATCTATTTTAATTTCAAGATGGAGATTAATTCAAAATTCATATCGATTAGAAGAATAGTTTAGGGGGGCGAAATGTGAAGATATCTGAAGTTAAAAAGTTAGTAATAATTTTGCTGATGCTAACTTTTTCCCTGACGGTTGGCGCATGCGACATGAATTTTAACGACAATGGTTCTGGTGTAGAAACTGAAAATTATACTTTAACAATTATGGTAGAAGGTGAAGGGGACATTTTTGTTAATGAAGAAAAACTAGATATTGAAGATGAATCTAAAGAAGTTAATTTTGAGAAAGATTTTGAAGTAAAAATAACAGCAGACCCTGCAGCAGGTAAGCAGGTAACCGAGTTTACAGTGAACGATCTAAATAAAATCCCAGAGCTTATGACAGTTCCTGAGAACCAATATATATTTGCAATTGATGAAGATACTAAAATAGAAGTAATATATGAAGACCAA
>CAYONR010000249.1:0-2305 GCA_964405365.1 uncultured Halanaerobiaceae bacterium | reverse complement strand
AGTAAGTAGTCTTTTATATGGAGGTAAGTGAAACAGGAGGATTTAAATGATATTTGCAAATAAAAATACAATAAAGTATTGTCAGCTAATTCTTGATATAGGCCAGAAAACATTGCCTGAATCATATAAGCTGGCTATTTATGATGAAAAAGATAAATCACTATTAGTAGCTAGCTCTATAGAAAAAAATATTAAATTCAATAAAATTAATATATATTCTGATTTAATTTTGAATGATCAGGTGATTGGAAAATTAATTATCATAAATGATAAGTTTGCGATTGTAGAAAATCTTGATGATAAAATATTTAATAAATTTAAACTGATTAAAAATTTAATTTCTGAAACAATAATTAATTTATTAATTGATCAGATTTTAATGAACCAAGCTAAAGAAAGTTTGAATAGATATAAAGATACTTTTGAATCTTTACCTAAAGGTGTAATTACTGCAGATGAGCAGGGTATAGTTACAATGATTAATTCAGCAGCTGAAATAACCACTGGATTTGAAAGAAGCAAAATAATTGGTAAGAGAATTGTGAATATATTTAAAGGGACAGATTTAATTGAGGTATTGAATAAAGGTATAACATTTTATAGAAAAGAAATTTCTTGTAATACTAATAAAGGTCAAAGAAGAGTCTTGATTTCTGCCTCTCCAATAAAAGAGAGTTTAGAGATTAAGGGGATGGTAGCTACAGTTACTGCCTTAGAAGATGCCAGAAAATTTTTGGATTTTTTTGCTGAAAAGCCATTTGAAAATAACAATTCAGAATTAATTGGTGAGAGTCTGGCTTTTAAGGCGGCCTGGGATAAAGCAATTAAAGTCGCCTGTAGTAGTTCTTCAGTTATGATTCGAGGAGAAAGTGGTACAGGAAAAGAACTTTTTGCACAGGCGATTCATAAAAATAGTATGAGAAAAGATTATAATTTTGTACCGATTAACTGTGCTGCAATACCATCTGAATTACTTGAAAGTGAATTATTTGGTTATGAAGCTGGTGCATTTACAGGTGCTAAAAAAGGAGGCAAGCCAGGTAAATTTGAACTTGCCCATAAAGGCACAATTTTTTTAGATGAGATAGGAGATATGCCAATTGATCTTCAGGCTAAGATTTTAAAAGTAATTCAAGAGCGAAGTTTTTTTAGAATAGGTGGAACTGAAGAGATCAATGTTGATATTAGAATAATATCCGCTACTAACCAAGATCTAGAAAAATTAGTTCAGGAGAATAAATTTAGAGAAGATCTATTTTTTAGGATAAATGTTATCCCAATATTCTTGCCGCCACTAAGAGAACGGAAAGAAGATATTTTATTACTGGCTAATTATTTTATTGAAATATATAAAAACAAACTCAAAAAAAATATTACTGGTCTTTCAGATCAAGCAAAAAAACTTCTTCAAAACTATGATTTTCCAGGGAATGTTCGAGAACTAGAGAATATGATTGAATATGCAATGAATATGGAGACAGGAGAAAAAATAACAGTTAATAATCTGCCTTTTATTAAAAATCAAAGAAGAATTGAGCGGAATAAAATAGGAGAATTAAATCTTGATAAGGCGGTATCAGGATTAGAAAAGGAATTAATTGAAGAAGCTTTAGAAATATATGGCAGATCAACAGCAGGCAAAATTGATGCAGCAGAAAAGCTCGGTATAAGCAAAACCACTCTTTATAAAAAGCTGAATAGATATAATATTGATAAATAATTCCTGCTTTCCGTAAATTAATTCCTGGAAACAGGAATTAATTATTTACAGTAAAACCAATTTAATCATAATAGACGAACTAACTATTGTCTGAAAATTAAGGCTATTGCTAGATTTTAAAGTATTTTTCTTAAAATAGCCTTCCTGGTACCATAATTGCATATATTAATAATTAAAGATTCATATTAAAATTACGGGGAGGAAATAAAATGTCAAAAAGATTAAGAACGGTTCTTATTGTACTAATCGCTGTCCTGTTTATCTCGACTTCAGTATTTGCTGCGCCACTGGAAATCAAACTTGCCCATGAAGAACCTGGTGATGTTGAGAGTTCGAGTTCTCATGCTGCTGCTCTTGCATTTAAAAATGTAATTGAAACAGAATCTAATAATGAGATGTTTGTTAATATCTATCCAGGTAATGCTATGGGTCGTCAGAGAGAAAGATTGGAACTAACTCAGGCTAACATAGTTCAGGTTAATGTTGCTTCAATTGGTGGTCTATCTCAGTTCTATGAGCCTATTAATGCCTTTGATCTTCCTTTTGCATTTCCAAATCATGCTGTAGCTTATAGAGTAATTGATG
>CAYONR010000248.1:0-2312 GCA_964405365.1 uncultured Halanaerobiaceae bacterium | reverse complement strand
CTGCAGGGACATTATATAATCTGCTTGAAGATGAAAGGTTTAACCATCAGGTTGAACTGGTCACAGGTGTTAGAGCCGAAGAAGCCAGTCAGCTTTTAAAAGATTTTTTCCGCCAATTACGATTGGGGAAGGATGGGTGAGTCTGGCTGAAACCGCTCGACTCGAAATCGAGTAGGCACTTAATAGTGTCTCGAGGGTTCGAATCCCTCTCCTTCCGCCATAAGAGAATAATCAATTAATTAAGCTATAGACGGAGAGGTGTCCGAGTCTGGCTTAAGGGGCTCGCCTGGAAAGCGAGTGTAGGCTCACGTCTACCGAGGGTTCGAATCCCTCCCTCTCCGCCATTATATATTTTGCAATTTTGCTTATTAAGTTTGGCCGTACTAGATGGGGTGGTAGCGGTGCCCTGTAACCTGCAAGCCGCTATAGCAGGATCGAAGGCCGTGCTGAGGGCTTCTCCTTTGGGGGTCTGGCCCTGATAAGTGGTGTTGACAATTGGGTCTCACGCAATGAAGCTTTGCGAACCCCGTCAGGTCCGGGAGGAAGCAGCGGTAAGCAAATGTCTTCATGTGCCGTGAGGGTGCCTGGTTCGAGCTAACTGTCAGGGTAACGCCTTGGAGGAGAGGTTCGAAGCCGGTGTACGGCCTATTTTTTTTAAAAACCAGGGAGGATAAAAATGGCTTTTCTCTCGCTTTACCGAAAATATCGTCCAAAAAAGTTTTCAGATTTAGTTGGTCAGGAACAGGTAGTTCAGACTCTTAAGAATTCGATAGAGTTTGAACGAATTTCGCATGCCTACTTATTTGCAGGCCCAAGAGGGACTGGAAAGACTTCGACTGCTAAGGTTTATGCCCGGGCATTAAATTGTCTTGAAGATGATGGAATTGAGCCCTGTGGTCAGTGTGATAACTGTAATAGGATTGATAATGATCAATCAATGGATTTAATTGAGATTGATGCTGCCTCTAATCGCGGAATAGAGGCGATCAGGGAGCTGAGAGAGAAGGTTAAATTTTATCCTGGTGAAGGACGTTATAAGATTTATATTATCGATGAAGTTCATATGCTTACCAACCAGGCCTTTAATGCTCTTTTGAAGACTTTAGAGGAACCGCCAGATAAGGTTATTTTTATTCTGGCTACAACTGAGCCTTATAAGGTTATTCCGACGATATTATCTCGCTGTCAGAGATTTGATTTTTCACTTTTAACCCAGCAGGAGATTGCCGGTCGTCTTGAATATATCTGTCAGGAAGAGGATATTCAATATGAGAAAGAAGCCTTAAATTTAATTGCATATAGCTCTAGCGGTGGAATGCGGGATGCTATTAGCCTTTTAGATCAGGCTATTTCCTATTCTGGCAAGGATATATCTTTAGATCAGATTGAGGAGATGCTTGGCCGGGTTAAAGTTAAGACTCTTTCGAGATTTGTTAATTATCTTGCTAAAGATGATACTACTGGTGCTATCCAGCTTGCAGGAGAGATCCAGTCTGCTGGCAGGACAGTTGGCAGGATAGTCTCTGATTTAATAGATTATTGTCGCCAGTTAATGTTGATTGCCAATGATAGTCCGAAATTGGCTTATAGAGGGCTGGATTCTGGACGGAAAAACTTATTAGAAAATGATGGCCAACTATTTTCAGCTGCTGAGATTAATTATATAGTTTCTAAGTTGACTGAACTCGATGGCCAGCTCCGCTATGCTGAAAGACCGGATATTTTACTTGAGCTGACTTTAGTCAGATTGACTGACCCTGCAGCCGATGAGAGTAGTGCCGGTCTGGCCAGGCGTTTAACTAAACTTGAAGAGAAATTGACTGTTATTGAAGATGGTCAGGATGTCTCTTTTGCCGGAAATGAGGATACTGCTTCAGTAAAGGAAGAAGACTCAATTGAGTCTGGGAAAGAATCAGTAGAAGCTGGAAAAGAATCTGGGAAAGCTGGAGAAGATCAATCATTTGATGGTATAAAAGAAAAAGTAGAAACAGATAGAGAGAGTAAAACTGTTGAGAAAATAGCACAGAATGACCAAAAGCAGGCTACTTCTGAACAAAAAGGTGAAAAATTTGATAAAATAGAAGATGAGGGAGACGTTTCTAAAGAGAAAACGGTGGCTCAAAGCTCTAAGAGCAATGAAAGTCGGCCGATACCGGAAAAAACCTGGCATAAGATCTTAAATGATATTCGGGATGAAGATATTAGAACTCATGCCATGGTAAAAGAGAGCCAGATACCAATTAGAGAAGGCAATAAACTTAAATTTATTTTTCCGAAAGATAAACAGTTCCATTATCAACAGGCTGATAAGA
>CAYONR010000247.1:0-2339 GCA_964405365.1 uncultured Halanaerobiaceae bacterium | reverse complement strand
CTCCTTCACCCCAGAAAAATATTCCTATATCATTTACGCCTCTGAGTGCTTCGTCAGCTACAGCATTTGGTTTTACCTCTATATCCTTTGTTTCCCTGAACTGAGCTTCTCCGACCTTGTACCTGTCGTCCCACTCAACTACGGCTCTGAATCTGTACTCTGTATCGATATCTAGGTCCTTTACTTTCTGTGAGAAGACACCTTCTGAAGACATCTCCTGTCTCTCGGTCTCGACCCACTCACCGTCACCGTTCCTGTACTTGAAGTAAACGTCAACGTTGTCCTCCAGGCCTATATTTGTAAGTTCAGCCACAAGAACAGCGGATTCGTGCGTAATGCTTTCGGCGTACTTAGCCTCTACAGAAGGAAGATCGTAGGCCTCGAAGGAAGTGGTCATGTCAGCAGCTTCAACGTAGTATTTGCTCTTTTCTTCGGGGACGTAGGAAGCGCTAACAGTCTTAGTCTCACCTGCATCGACCTCAGCCGTTTCAGAGATAACCGTCCTGTCGCTGACTTCAAAGTCAACCGTTGTTTCGCCCTTCTGTCCTCCGACGTTCTCAACATCTATCTTAAGGGTTGTATGTTCGTTTACGTACACGTCTTCGGGCTCAGCTCTAAGATTGCTGAACTCGAACTCAGCAGGCTTCTCTTCAGTTTCAAAGATAAGGTCTTCTTCGCCGATCCATTCAACAACAACCTGGAACTCGTAGTTTATATCGGGATCAATATCAGTAAGAATCTTGGAGTAGGTACCTTCGGAACCCATAGTCCTTTTTTCGGTTTCTGTCCATCCCTTCCGTCCTTCTTCCCTGTACCGGAAGTAAATGTCTACTTCGTCTAAATCCGCGAGATCAACTACGTCGGCGTGTACAGTTACCGGATCGTATGTAAGGCTACCCTCGATGACCGGCTTATTTCTTTCCTCGGCTGTAGCAATGTTCATGCCAATAGCAAGAGCTGTAAACAGAGCGAAGGCCATCAAGACTACGCTTAACTTATATTTCATATCGACACACCCACTCCGAATGAACTGTTACAACTAATCAATAGAAAAATTTAAATATCTTGAGTGAATCCGAGGATAAGTTCCCTTCTTTGAACCTGGTAAATTATTTACGTAATGAAAATAAATACTTGGACATGAAATACGCAAAAATCTTACTAGGACTGATTCTGGCTCTCAGTCTTGCAGCTACACCTGTAGCTGCCGAAGAAGTAGAAAAGGTATTTCTAGCAAGCGAAGCGAACTACCCAGACACGGTAGTCGGAAGTTCCGTCTCGGAGAAGCTGGGAGTTCCCATAGTTCTCACAGAGGCAGAAGAACTTTCAGGAGAAGCTGAAGGGGCTCTCGAGGAGTACTCTCCTCAAGAAGTAGTTGTAATCGGCGGTGCTGCTGTAGTTTCGGAGGAAGTCGTTCAAGAGGTAATAGAGGACTACGAAGTAAGGAGGCTCTGGGGAATGACAAGGTACGGTACTGCGCAGGAAGTAGTGGAACGGTTCTGGCCCGAAGGAGCCGAGAGTGTTGTTCTTGTAGAGGATCCAATGGACGATGAAAGAGGCGAAGTCCTAGCAGCCTCAAGGGGCTTTTCAGGTGAAAGACCTGTTATACCTGTCCCCGAAGGAAAGGTTCCTGCAGGAGCAATGAACCAGCTGAACGAAATGGAAGTCGAGGAAGTTGACGTAGTAGGCACCGACACCGAAGCAATAGAGGAAGAACTAGATGAAGTTGGGATACAAGTAGAAGAGCATGTAAGAGCCGAAAACAGGGAAGAACTCAGAAACGAAGCCCGTGAAAGAGCAAGAGAAGAAGTAGAAGGCGGCGACAGACTTGTAGTAGCGGCTTCCCAAGGATATAGAGACGTTATCTCAGCACCTTCCGTTCCTGATCATCGACCTTTCCTCGTAAGCAGTGTAGAAGAGACGGACGAGCTCGTAGATCTTATAGAGGAGAGAGGGCTGGAAGAAGTGAAGATCGTAGGGCAGCCCGAGCTGGCCGGAGAAATAGCAGATGTACTTGAGGAAGAGACGGACATAGAAGTTGACCTCGTGGTCGAAAGAGCCACAGGTGCCGTTGCCCAGGCCTCCGAACTGGCAAGAGAAAACAGACCGGAGTTTGCAGAAAGGTTCGCTCAGAGAAACCAGGAATGGAGACAGAGGATAGAAGAAGCAGAGGAAAGGGTACAGGAAAGAGCAGGCAGAGAAATTGAAAGAACAAAGGGAATCTTCGAAGACTGGGACGGCGACGATCTCGAAGGAAGAGTAGAAGAAGCAGAGACAGCTATGGAAGAAGGTGACTATCAGAGAGCCAGAGAAATTGCTCAGGAAGTCCGATCCGAAGC
>CAYONR010000246.1:0-2354 GCA_964405365.1 uncultured Halanaerobiaceae bacterium | reverse complement strand
TTATATAAACTATCAAGGTCATCTTCAGATTTGGCTTCAGATATACCAAAGCTTAAAGTTATTGTTTCTGGAATAGATTCAAATTCAATATCTTTAAGTTTCTGCCCAACTCGTTCTGAATATTTACAGGCATTATTTATATCAGTTTTGGTGAGTAAAATTGCAAATTCTTCGCCACCAACCCTGGCAGCCATATCTTCCTGTCTGTTTTCTTTATTTAGTAATTGGCCTAAATTTTCCAAAACATCGTCTCCAGCAGAATGGCCATAGGTATCATTAATCTCTTTAAAATCATCTATATCTGCGATAATTAAAGATAATGAATGTGAATGGCGCTGAGACTGAGCTAACTGCTTCTCAAAATATTCCATAAAGGCACGCCGGTTATAGAGATCAGTCAATGGGTCTTTTCTAGAAAGTTCTTTGATCTTCTGATTAGCCTTCTCCAACTTAACATTTTTCTTGCTCAAATTTCTGGTAATACTGGACAACTCATTATTTAATTTTGATATCTTATTTAATACTTCTGCGTTTTCTGAACCTGTATCTTCTCCGATCAAACAGTAACCGTTCTCAAGTTTAAATATGTGGCAGATATATTCCCTTTCCACCTTTTTAATTGTAATATTTTCGTTTAATTCCAAATTTGTTTTATTATAATTTTGATCTGCTGAAAAACTTATCAATTCCGTGCTATCATCAGTAAAAATATTAGCTAAGGATTGATTGTATATTTTATCTTCAGGTATATCAACAGACCTTTTAAAACCCTGATTGAACTCAATAATTTTTTGTTGATTATCATAAAAGATAATTATATTATTAGTTAATCTATCAAGATAGGTATTAAAAGGATGAGGACAATCTAGATAAATTTTATCTATCATAATTATTTCCCTCCTCCCACCAATCTTCAACAATCTGGACTGCTTCATCTGAATCTTTAGCACAGGCATCGGCACCTGTTTTCTTCCAGAGCCCAGGGTTATCATTAAAAATTTTGCCTCCAACAAGAATCTTTAAATCTTTAAGTTCAGGTTTTGCTTTAATCTTCTCAACTACATCTATTACATTCTCCAGATTAAAGCCCATAGAAACTGATAGCCCCAGCGCAAATGGTTTTTGATCTATTAATAATTTGATTAAGTCGATAAAAGGTGTATCTGCCCCTAAATATTTAACATCCCAGCCTTCAAACTCCAGAGAATCTGCTATTATTCTTGCCCCAAGCTCATGATACTCATTAGCAATAGAAGCAACTACAATTTTTTCCTTTTCGGAAGGATTATCTAAAAAGTTCATGTAAATATTTGAGAGAACTCTTGATGAAATTGAAGAAGCCATATGTTCTTCGGCTATTGAAACTTTGCCATTCTCCCAGAGCTCGCCAACTTCATAGAGGGCATTTTTAATCACATGCTCAAAAAACTCTCTAGCTTCTTTTCTGGTATCAATAGATTCTTTGCAGAGTTTATCTGCTTTAAAATGATCTCCAGCCAATACATACTGTAAATATTTATTATAGGTTTCCTGCCATTTTTTCGGGATCTCCTCAATATCTGTTTTTGCTTCTTTTGAAAGCTGGATAATATTTTCATGATTAATTAAAATCCATTCATAGACAGATATTATTTCTTTTCTGGTCTCAAGTTCCATGAATTCTTTAACCGCCTTCATCCAGGCATGTAATGCAACCTGAAAATATTCATAGCTGAAACCCTGACTATGGTAAGATTTATAAACCCAGGGCAGAGTTGTTTTAAATAACTGGTAATCATTAATCTGAAAAATATTACTCATGAATTTTGCATTATTTTCATTAAGATCATGCATTACACTAAGAGAGTTATAGCCGATTAATTTATTAATGTCTTCTCTACTATTCAAAATATCATTGACTCTATTTAAAATAAGATTCAGCTTATCTTTATACTCATTAACAGCTTGATCTGGAATATTCGGCAATCTTGATATATCTAATTGTTTATTAATAGCCATTATTAATTCACCTCTTAGATAAGAATAGTTATATTATATTATTCTCTAATAAAAGAAAAATACCTGCAATTGTAGAGATTTATTATTAATGATATAATTAGAAGCAGTCTACATTATTATTTTAAGTAATATAATTAGGAGTGTAATTTTATGAATCGTGACCAGTTTATGGTTATAAATAAAAAAGATATGGAAGAAAGAGAATGGCACCAGCTTGATTTTATTATAGTCTCTGGAGATGCCTATGTTGATCATCCCTCATTTGGGACAGCAATCATTTCTAGAGTTTTAGAGGATGCCGGCTTCAAGGTCGGAATTATTGCCCAGCCTGACTGGCGATCTGTTGATGATTTCAA
>CAYONR010000245.1:0-2393 GCA_964405365.1 uncultured Halanaerobiaceae bacterium | reverse complement strand
GAATCAAGCTGCCGCATCTCTTCTTTTAATAACCCGGCAGCATTGGCCAGGCCATTAGCTCTAAATGAATTGCTACAGACCAGTTCAGCCGGAAGCTCAGTATGATGGGCCTGGCTTTTAACCTCAGGCCGCATCTCATATAATTTAACCTTTATCCCGCGACTGGCCAGCTGCCAGGCAGCTTCACTGCCGGCAAGGCCTGCACCAATCACCATAACTTCTTTCATATCAACCACCTGCCTGCATCTTTATCTGCTTTCTTTATATCCACAGCTCTTATTTACACATTTTAAATGGTCGCCATCTTTCTTAGTCCGCTTCTCGACCATAATTCCGCCACATTCAGGACATTCCGTCTCGCTAGGCTTATTCCAGAGCACATATTCACAGTCTGGATAATTACTACAGCCAAAGAAAGTCCTGCCCTTTCGGCTCTTCCGTTTAATTATCTCGCCACCATCACAGGATGGACAATCAACGCCGGTCCTTTCAACATAAGCTTTAGTATTCTTACATTCTGGATAGGCAGAACAGGCCAAAAACTTACCATAACGGCCATGTTTAACAACCATCGGACTGCCACATTTCTCACAGACCTCATCAGTCTCTTCAACAATATCGACTGACTCCATCTCTTCCCGGGCAGTTTCAAGTCTATCAGAGAAAGGATTATAGAATTCAGCTAAAAGCTTATTCCACTGAACATCCCCGTCTTCTATCTGATCAAGCTTATTTTCAATTTTCGCAGTGAATTCAACATCTGTCACATCAGGGAAATATTCAACTAAAAGATCGGTGACTATAAAGCCAAGCTTTGTCGGCTTTAAGCTCTTGCCATCCTTTTCAACATATTCCCTGGATATAATTGTAGAGATAGTCGGTGCATAAGTTGATGGCCGACCGATTCCCTCTTCTTCTAACGTCTTAACAATGCTAGCCTCAGTATACCGTGGAGGCGGCTGAGTGAAATGTTGCTCAGGAATAATATCTTCAACAGGCAGTTGCTCGCCTTCCTCAAGAACAGGCAACTCTTCACGATTATTTCCGTTATATGAGAGAACCCGCATAAATCCTGAAAACTTAATCTTAGAACCACTGGCTCTAAAGAGATATTTCTCGCCGGCTTTAAGATTTACAGTATAAATCTCATAGACTGCCGGTGCCATCTGACTGGCAACAAACCTCTCCCAGATCAACCGGTAGAGCTTCTCCTGATCTTTACTTAAATATTTCTTAATCTTATCTGGAGTCCTCTGAACACCGGTAGGTCTAATAGCCTCATGAGCATCCTGAGCGCTCTCAGAATTCTTATTCTTCCGCTTTTTATTTTGATAATACTTTTCACTATATTCATCAAGTATATAACTTTTAGCATCATTGGCAGCTTCCTGTGAAATCCTGGTACTGTCACTTCTAATATAACTGATCAGACCGACAGTGCCTTCACCGCCAACTTCAATACCTTCATATAACTGCTGGGCGATAAACATCGTTTTCTTGGCAGAAAAATTCAGTAATGTCGATGCTCTCTGCTGCAGCGTACTGGTTGTAAACGGTGGATAGGGATTTCTCTTCCTATTCCGTTTCTTAACCTTGCTAACAACAAAATCTTCCTCTTTAATTTCAGCAAGAGCAGCTTTAGCATCATCTTCATTATCAATATTAAACTTCTTATTATTAATTCTATACAAGTCTGCAGAAAACTTCTCTTTATCCTTTTTTAAATTAGCAGTGATTGACCAGTACTCATCAGGCTCAAAAGCCTCAATCTCCCGTTCCCGCTCACAGACAATCCGCACGGCAACAGTCTGGACTCTACCGGCAGAAAGACCTTTACGGACCTTCTTCCAGAGCAGAGGACTCAGCTTATAACCTACAAGTCTATCAAGCACCCGTCTTGCCTGCTGGGCATCAACTAAATCATCATCGATCTCCCTGGGCGACTTCAAAGCATTGGAAACAGCATTCTTAGTTATCTCGTTAAAGACAACTCTATTTTCGCCCCCATCAAGCTTTAGAGCTCTGGCTAAATGCCAGGAGATAGCCTCACCTTCCCTATCAGGGTCAGTAGCAAGCAGAACATCTTTACTTTTCTTTGCCTCTTTTCTCAACTTCTTTAAGATTTTGCCTTTACCCCTAATTGTAATATAATGAGGAGCAAAATCATTATCTATATCTACACCTAGTTTGCTTTTCGGTAAATCAATTACATGGCCCATCGACGCTTCTACCCTGTATTTAGAGCCCAGAAATTTGCCAATAGTCTTAGCTTTTGCTGGTGACTCAACAATTACAAGGGTTTTTTTCTTCTTGGTTGCCACGTTCACACCTCCAAAAGATTTGTTTATATTTACACAGTATAATATTATATTGGTTTTAGGAGGCTTTGTAAA
>CAYONR010000244.1:0-2423 GCA_964405365.1 uncultured Halanaerobiaceae bacterium | reverse complement strand
GAATTACAGCAGTATCTTTGGCAACTTCACCATGAGAGATCTGCATTGTTGAAGTATCAAGGAAGTTTCCATGGCCACCTAATTGGGCAAGTCCTGCTTCCATTGAGTTTCTAGTTCTAGTTGATTCTTCAAAGAACATAAGCATAGCTACTTTATTATTTAAATAAGGTGTGTCAATTTCAAGGGCAAACTTTCTTTTCAAATCAAAAGATACATCTAATAAAGTGTCAATTTCTTCTACCGACCATTCCTGTAATGTAATAAAATCTTTATTTCTAAAAACTGTTCTCATTTAATATTCCTCCTATTGATATATAGTATATTCTATAGACCACTCAACTTAAAAGTTTGGTGGTGTTATAGCTGAGACAAAAACAAGTGGATCATCGCCAATACTTAATAATCTGTGGGGAATACTTGCTAAATAATAAATACTATCCCCTGGTTCTAATATATAATTCTTATCACCAATTTTAATATCCATCTTGCCTTCAAGGACTAAAGTACATTCCTCTCCTTGATGAGAAAGAGGCATATCTACAGTCGTTTCCCCAGGTTCAAGAGTAACTTCAATTATCTCCATCTGATGGTTTAAATCCGGGCTTATTAATTCAACTTTTGAATTAGTACCAGGAAAACCTAACTGTTTCCTTTCATTTTTGCGTACAACTGCATTATGTTCCTCATCTTCTACTAAAAAATAGAATATAGGAACATCTAAAGCTTTAGATATCTCACGCAAAGCAGTTATTGACGGCTCTGCCAGTCCCCGCTCAACCTGACTTAAATAACTTGAAGTTTTATCAATCTTATCTGCCAATTGTGCCAGACTCATATTCTGAGATCTCCGCATTTCTCTAATTTTTGAACCTAGTTTAAGATTTTTCTTCATCAGCCCTTAATTACCCCCTGCTGAATAAATTCTTTTTCTAAAAGCTCTAAATCAGGCTTAATAGATAATGGTTCTGCAGCTGCTTCTCTAGCATTTTTAACATCTTTTAATCCGTTTCCTGTTACTACAAAACCAACTTTAGCATCAGATTTTATTTCACCTTTAGAAACCATTTTGCGAAGGCCAGCTAATCCGGCAACTCCTGCAGGCTCTCCAAATATTCCAGTAGTTCTACCTAATAATCTCATCATTTCATAAATTTCTTCATCAGTAACATTAATCATCTCACCATCACTATTTTTCACACCTCTAATAGCTTTGGTAAAGTTTCTAGGATTACCAACTGCTATGCTATCAGCAATTGTATTTTCATCTACTACAGTGAGGGGCTCTCCTGAATAGAAAGAGCTTGTTATTGGAGCACAGCCCTCAGCCTGAACTCCAAGGAGTTTAGGAACTTTTTCAATAAAACCTATCTCTTTAAGATCCTGCAAAGCTTTCCAGGCTCCGGCAATAGTACAACCATCACCAACAGAGAAAACTAGCCAATCTGGTAGATCAAAATCCATCTGTTCGGCCATCTCTAATACAGCTGTTTTCTTTCCTTCAACCATATAAGGATTAATTGCCGCATTACGATTATACCAGCCCCATTTATCAATAGCTGCAGCTGAAAGATCATAAGCAGCCTGATAATCTCCCTGAACTGAAACTACATTAGCACCATAAATTAGAAGCTGTGCTAGCTTTCCACCTGGAGCTCTTCCTGGTACAAAGATAACCGTCTCTAATTTTCCTCCCATAGAAGCAGCGTTACCAGCCAAAGATGAAGCAGCGTTCCCTGTAGAAGAACAAGAAATTATTTTAGCACCTGCTTCCTGAGCCTTTACAACAGCCATAGCTGAAGCTCTATCTTTTAAAGAACCAGTGGGATTTAATCCATCATCTTTAATCCAGATATTTTCAAGACCAAGTTCTTCTGCTAATTTTTTCGATTCATAAATCGGTGTATTTCCTACTGCCAATGGAGGTAACGGAGTATCATCTTCAATCGGCAATAACGGGCGATACCTCCAGATTCTTTCATCTTCTGTATCTGCTAGCTCATCTTTGCTCCAATTAGAAGCAATTTTATCATAATCATATTCTACCTCTAAAAGCCCCTTATCGCCACAATCATCACAGAGATAACGATCAGGTATAGGCTCATATTCTTTTCCACAATTAATACAGCTTAAATGGCTAACGTTTTCCATTTATTCTTCCAACTCCTCCAACAATCCAGTTCTTTCATTAAACTCTTTGATTAAATTATCAATCTCAGGAGCCATCTTATGAAGCTCGCCCCAGTAATTTTCATAATCATACCATTGAGCATTCAATTCTTCTAACTCTCTCCCCTGTTGTTCTATCCAGGTATAATATTTTAAATTATGGATTCTCTTTTTAGTATAATAAGTTAACTCTTCAACATGGTCTACAGTTGTGCCTAGAAGATAACGCTCATAATCAACTGCTGCATCAATCTTTT
>CAYONR010000243.1:0-2424 GCA_964405365.1 uncultured Halanaerobiaceae bacterium | reverse complement strand
AAACTTCGCTATCAGATGATGGGCTGGAATCCGGAAACCCTTAAACCTACCAGGGCAAAGCTTGTTAGGATGGGAATAGAATGGATAGAATAATAAATGGAAACTGAAAAGAAGATAGAAGTTGTAGTGAAGATCGTTGGCCATCTGGAGAGATATATTTCAGAAGATCAGAATGAATTAAAACTAAAATTAGAAAGAGATAGCATAATTCTTGATCTTTTAAAAAAGTTAAAAATACCAGAAAAAGAAATTAAGTATATTATGATTTTAGTAAATGGGCAGCAGGTTAATAAAGAGACAGTTTTAAATTCAGGAGACAGGATTAGCCTTTTAACTCCAGTCGATGGTGGTTAATAAATATATGCCCTGGGACTCCCAGGGCATATAAATATGGAATTTTCATAAAACTAATTTTCTATTTTTTCACTTATATCAATAATTTTATCAATTGATTCACCAATAAAGTCAATTGTATCATTTAATGGTTTGGCTGTTGTGATGTCAACTCCAGCCATCTCAGCAAGCTCAACCGGTGTTTTGGTTCCTCCAGCTTTAAGAACATCGATCCAGTCATTAACAGCTTCCTGACCTTCCTCTTTAATTCTCTGGTTGGCAGCAGTTGCAACTGTCAGACCAGCACTGTAGGTATATGAATAAAGACCCATATAATAATGGGGCTGGCGCATCCAGGTTAGTTCGGCACCGTCAGTAATCTCAACAGCATCGCCCCAGAACTCCTCAAGAATATTTTTCTTTAAATTACTCAGCTTTTCAGCATGGATGCTTTCGCCTTTATCGATTAATTTATAGACTTCTCGTTGATAGGCGGCTTCCAGGAGATGAGTGACGAAATTATGGTAATAGGTATTGCCGATCATTGTAGCCAGCGCCCAGCGCTGGAAACGGGGATCATCTTTCTGTTCTACCAGATAGTTCGTTAAAAGTAACTCATTAATTGTTGATGGTGCTTCAACAAAATAAGTTGATGGTCTATCTTCATAAAAACTATTATTTCGCTGAGAAAAAATAAAGTGGCCGGCATGGCCTAATTCATGAACTAAGGTATAGACCTGACTCATTAGTCCTGTCCAGGAGAGTAGGATATATGAATTAACTCCATAAGGAGTAGCACAGAATCCACCAGTTGACTTGCCTTTGTTTTGAGCAAAATCGACCCAGCGTTCATCATATGACTGCATAACTAGATCTTTATATTCTTCTCCTAAGACTGAAAGAGCACCTTCAACATATTTTTTTGATTCTTCAACTGTTACTTCTGGCTCAAAGTCCGGATCCAGTGGGATTTTAAGATCGGCATAGGTTAGCTTATCTAAATTATAAATCTCTTTTAGGTGCTTAGCATATTTTCTCATATGAGGCGCAAGCTTTTTCATAATCAGATCGATCTGTCTGTCATATAATTCTCGATCAACTTTCTGATCGAATAAAAGATATTCGAAAATGTCATCATAGCCTCGCATATCTGCCAATATTTTCTCTTTTTGAACCTGGGTGCTGTAAGTTGAAGCCATAGTATTCTTATAACCTTCAAGATTCTTAGAGAATTGCTCAAAAGCCTTTCTTCGCACCTTAGTATCAGGTTCTTGCTGGTATTCATTTTCAAAGAGAACAAAGCTTAATGGATATTCTTCTCCATCCAAATTAAAACTATCAAAATTTAAATCAGCCAGTTTAGCCTGATTATAAATGTTCTGGGGGGCGTCAAGTACAGGAGAGAGGGCAGACAAAGATTTCTCAACTGCTGAATCAAGCTTATATTTCTTACTTCTCTTCAAATCGCTGAGGTAAACCTGATAATCTTTAGATTTAGATATCACTTTGTCTAAAACTTTATCATCAAGTTCCTTGATTTCGCTCTCAATAAAGGAAGTCTTGCTCATTAAATTTGAAAAGACCATTCTGATCTTCATCAAACGTTCCTGGTTTTCTGAATTAGTCTCATCGACTGAAGTTGCCAGCGAGGCATAAGAGTAAAGGTGATAACCTTTGATCATTACTTCTTCGTAATCTTTTAGGCAATCCAGAATTGTTTCTGGATTATCTAATTTATCTTTATAATTTTTAACTATCTTTTCAACTTTAAGTTTAACTTCTTCTAAAGTTTCTTTGTATTCCGTTTCATTCTTAAAGAGCCTGGTCAGGTCCCATTTTAATGACTCTACAACTTCTTCTCTTTTTTTCATGTTTTCTTTTGGCAAAATTATCCCTCCTAAGAAATTTATCAATATTCTGTTACTTTATTTGAAATAATTCTAATTATATTATAAAATATTAAGATGAACTTAACAACTAATTCTTTAAATAATAATCAGTATTTTTGCTGAGGTGATAAAGGTGCTAAAAGAAGTATTAGATAAATTAGATTATTCAACTTCTAAAGATGATATTATTGATGACATAACT
>CAYONR010000242.1:1355-2429 GCA_964405365.1 uncultured Halanaerobiaceae bacterium | reverse complement strand
ACAGGTGCGGTTCAATCTAAATAGCTTCCCTGGCTTCCACCAACCCAGTTCGCTTGATCCACTATTTTAGACTTACTCTCCTGATCATCGACTTTAATACTTTAACATATATTTATTATTGCTATCTATTATATCCCCTATTAAAATAAATTGCAAGTTTAAGTCCAATTTTCAACTAATCACCGGTGAAAAACCCTACTACTATCACTATTACAGCAACAACTCCAAATAAATACAGGATCGGTAGTAGCAGATAATAACCAGTCATCCCATAAAATAAAGAAACCATTAAAGCAAGTATAAACAAAGGAAACAGACAACCTGAGTCTTCTCCCATATCTATTGCCTCCTATCCTGGTTCTCAAATTCCAGCAGATAATTCCTGTACTTATAGGGGATAAAATTAGCCTGTAGCTCAGGGTTATATCTTTCATCAATGGCAATACTTCTAAAAAATTCCTGCCAGAGTTCCTGATAATCACTCTCCTGTTCACTTAATTCCAGCTCAGGTAGAAGATCATCTGAGATCTCAACCCAGCGTTCTCCATTATAGATAGTCGCTATATTTCGACCAAGATCATGAATAATCCATTGCTCACCAGTCAATCTAGCAGCAAAATGGGGAGCAAGTAAACCGGAGATGTTGTAATCCGGGCTAAAGGGACCATAAAGAATCCCGTCATTTAACTCTCTAAATCTGAGCAAACCTTTAAACCGGTGCCGCTCCCTGCTTACCTTCCTGGCAACTTTTTTAACCTCTAAAACTGAGCTATCAGTCCAATTTTTCTTTAAATTAACTTTTTCAGCAAAACCTAAATATAAATAATCAAAAATAGCAAGCTCAATCCCTGAAAACTCAGATAAAAAAGCATAATAAGCTCTTCTAAAAACTCTGGCCGAAAGTTTATCCTTTGCC
Organism: uncultured Halanaerobiaceae bacterium; assembly: GCA_964405365.1. GTDB lineage: Bacteria > Bacillota > Halanaerobiia > Halanaerobiales > Halarsenatibacteraceae > Halonatronomonas. Next base: position 1,513 of record CAYONR010000242.1, on the reverse strand, counting down.
GATCTAATCACTTTATCAGCCAGTTTCCCATCAGTCTCAATCTCAACAGTTTCGGAAAAAAGATCACCCTGATAATCTTCTTTCTTAAAGATTTTAGCAGGCCGCTTCTTATCTTTGAAAGTCCAGTAGATAAGAGTCATAAGACCAGTAAAAGAACC
>CAYONR010000242.1:0-1255 GCA_964405365.1 uncultured Halanaerobiaceae bacterium | reverse complement strand
CCAGTAACCTGCTTTATTTATCTCCACTGGAAACTTATCTAAATTATTTAAAGCCCAATCAAGTTTTGGATCATAATCCAGATTAAAATCTGGCCTGCCAGGACCTAATAACTCATCAGCCTCAAAATTATAGAATCTCAGCAACCAATCAGCCTGATAGAGCCTGTGCTCCCTTAATAAAGGCGGCCCTGAGACGGCTGGCAGCCTCTTATCTGGCGATACCGGCATAAAGGCAGAGTAGTAGACCCTCTTTAAATTAAACTTATTATATAGGCCCTCAGAGAGTTTTAAGATCTGAAAATCCTTCTCAGGACTGGCCCCAACTATTAGCTGGGTAGTATGCCCGGCAGGTACAAAATCAGGTGTTGACTTAAACTTCTTTTTATCTTCTTTAGATTCCACCAGATCAGTCCCGATTTGCTCCATCGGCTTCAAAATATCATCAGCCTTCTTCTGTGGAGCCAGGCTCTTAAGGCTATCTCTGGAGGGCAGTTCAATATTAACGCTCATCCTATCAGCCAGCTCACCTGCCTGGCGGATCAGCTTATAATCTGCGCCAGGTATAGCCTTAACATGAATATAGCCATTAAACTTATATTGATTCCGTAAAATCTTTAAAGTCTTCACCAGCTGCTCCATTGTATAATCAGGATTAATAAAAACAGCTGAACTTAAAAATAATCCTTCAATATAATTCCGTTTATAAAAATTAATGGTTAACTTAGCTACCTCTTCAGCAGTAAAGCTGGCCCTGGTTTTATCATTAGTCGCTCTATTAATACAATATGCACAGTCATAAATACAGTCATTGGAAAACAAAAGTTTCAAAAGGGAAATACAGCGGCCATCAGATGACCAGCTATGACAGATTCCGGATGGAGCAGCATTACCAATCCCACCTTGAACATTGGCCCTGCTGCTTCCGCTGGATGAACAGGAAACATCATATTTGGCCGCTTCAGCTAATATTTCAACTTTCTTTTGAGTATCTATCTGCTCCACCTCCTGAATGGCATTTTATCAATCATAAACTAAATTAATTTTATCATCCATACAGGAGTTTAGCAAACATAAGTTTTATTAAGCTCAATCTATTAGTCTATAGATTCGGCTTTTAACCCAACTGGCCCTCTATTAATTTATCGATTAAATCCTGGTCAGCTTTAAAGGGCAGAGTTACTGCTCCAGCATCGCCACGTTCTTTCTGCCATTCTAACATCGTTTCGACTGCATGGGGATTCTGGGCCCAGGCTCT
>CAYONR010000241.1:0-2439 GCA_964405365.1 uncultured Halanaerobiaceae bacterium | reverse complement strand
CTGTTTCATGTGAAGGTAAAATACTGGCTACCTTTAAACTTTCAAACATATCAGTGGTATATCCATCTGTTCCCAGACCAATATTTAGTCCGGCTTTATCTGCTGCCAGTAGATCTGCTACCCCAACTGCATTCCCCATATTAGATTGTGGGGTGTGAATTAAATTAGTGTTTCTTTCAGCTAATACAGAAAATTCTTCTGGAGAAAGATGAACACCATGAATAGCCAAAGTCTCTGGTTGTAAAATATCAAATTTATCAAGTCTATCTACGACACCTTTATAGCCTCTGTTTTTACTATCTTCAACATCAGCTTCTCCTTCAGCAACATGAATATGACAGGGAACTCCAAGTCGTGCTGCTTCTTCGCCTATTTTTTTAAGGGAAGAATCACTTAAAGTAAAAGAAGCATGAAGGCCAAACTTACCTGTTAAATAATTTCTATGGTTTTCAGTTAAACTTTCAATAAACCTTATATTTTCTTGAATACTTGCCTTTGATTTTTCTGCACCATTTCTATCAGAAGCTTCAAAACAGAGGCTAGCTCTAATGCCAGCATCTTCTACTGCTTCAGCCAGAATATCAAGAGAATTTTCTATCATTCCAAAACTAGCATGATGATCAAATATGGTAGTTGTACCATATTCAATACCTTCTAAAATTGGATAGATCGAGCTATAATAGAGATCTTCTTTACTAGCTAAAGTCTCGTCAACTCGCCACCATAGTTTTTCTAGAATTTCAATAAAATTAGCTGGAGGCTGATCTGTTTTAAGATCCATACCTCTAGCAAAGGTACTATAAAAATGCATGTGAGAGTTTATCAGTCCTGGTATAACCAGTCCTCCTTTAGCATCAACCTCTTCAGCATCTGAATACTTTTCAGAAAGATCACTAGTTTTTCCTACTTCTAGAATATTATCGCCTTCTGTAACTACAGCTCCATTTTCTATAACTTCATTATCTTTATTAAAAGTCAATACAGTTCCATTTTTTATTATAATCATTATGCTCCCTCCTCGGAAAGCATTTCTTCAGCCAGTCTATTTGCCTTTGCTGCAACTTCTTTTTCATTAATAGTGGTTAACTTACCATCACGAACTACTATTTCACCGTCAACCATTGTTAAATCAACTTCCTGGCTGGTTCCAGTATTAATTAAAGCAGACACTGGATCTGATAAACCACCTGCAAAAGCCAATCGCCTACTATCTACAAGAAATAGATCAGCTGCCTGACCAGGTTCCAGACTTCCAATTTCCGGCTGTTTAAGAATTTTACTGCCACCTTTAGTAGCAATTTCAATTATATCCTCAGGGCCAACAGACGTTATACCATGTTGCAACTTATGCAATAAAAGGGCAAGCCGCATTTCGGATATCATATTAGAACCATCATTACTAGCACTACCATCAACAGCTAATCCTACTGGAACACCTAATTCTAACATATCTGGAACAGAGGCCACACCTGATGATAATTTCATATTTGAAGCAGGACAATGGGCAACACCTGTACCTGTCTCTGCCATTCTTTTGAGTTCGTCTCTATCAAGATGAACTCCATGGGCAAACCAAACATCTTCACCTATCCAGCCTACTTCTTCCATATATTCTAATGGTGTCAGACCATACTTTTCCTGGCAGAAGTCATCTTCATCTTTAGTTTCTGCAAGGTGAGTGTGAGCTAAAACTCCATATTCTCTTGCCAATTTAATTGATTCCTCCATTAATTCTTTAGTAACCGAAAATGGCGAACATGGAGATACAACTACCCTTTGCATTGCAAATGGATCTGGATCATGATATTTTTCAATTACTCTCTTTGTGTCTTCAAGAATTTCTTCATCTGTCTGAACTACTTCATCAGGAGGCAAACCTCCATCTTTTTCACCTAGTGACATACTTCCTCTACAGGCATGAAGCCTTATCCCAATATCTTTACCAGCTTTAAATTCTTGATCCAGAATATTTAAATCCTGCTGTTTAGGAAAAACATAATATTGATCTAGCGCAGTAGTACAGCCAGTTTTAAGAAGCTCACCACAGGCAACAAGCGCGCTATAATAAACAGCTTCTGGAGTTAGATTAGCCCAGATAGGATATAAATACTTTAACCAATCAAATAATTCAACATCCTGAACCTCTCTAATATTTCTAGTTAAGACCTGGTAAAAATGGTGATGAGTATTAACGAGGCCTGGAAACATAAAATAGTCTCCAGCCTCGATAATTTCTAAACCTTCTCTCTCTGTAAGTTCAATATTTTCTTCAATAGCAGCTACCTTTCCATCTTCAACTAAGAGATCATAATCAGAAAGTCTCCGCTTATTTTCATCCATAGTTATTATAGATCTAACATTTTTAAATAAGGTAGCAGTCACTTAGGCTTCCACCTCACCATCAGCAGCATTCTGAACAGCCTGAATAATCTGTTCATA
>CAYONR010000240.1:0-2447 GCA_964405365.1 uncultured Halanaerobiaceae bacterium | reverse complement strand
TAATCAGATTAACTAAAATTGATGTGCCATATCTATTCATGCTATTTGAAGTTACTGAATTCTCTTCCAGCCAGTCTGCTGCTCGATCTCTAATTTCAAAGGCCTTCTCCTGGTTATGAATTTTAACTTTTTGATCTCCCTTGATGGAAATAGCTTTAATATTTTTACTACCTAAAATTGAACCGAGTCCACCCCGACCAAAGTTCCTGCTCTTACCTACAGTGATTGAGGAAAACCGGACCAGGTTTTCTCCGGCAGGACCTATATAAATATGGCGATAATCTGATATTGATTCATTAAGATATCCCCAGGTAGAGCTGGCTTTCTTGCCTCTAAGTTGATCGGCTTCGATAAACCGGACTCCATCTGCATCAATTTCCAGCCTGCTAAGTTGATCCAGATTATCTTTAATTATGATTGCATCATATCCGGCCTGTTTTAATTCTGCACCCCAGAAACCTCCTGCATTTGAATCAAAGATAGTACCGGTCTGTGGTGACTTTGAAATGACTGCCAGCCTGCCTGACGATGGAATTACAGTGCCTGTTAGAGGACCAGCTGCAAAGATAATTGGATTATCTGCAGTTAGAGGATCAACTTCCGGTTTTGCATAATCTAAAAAGAGCCTGACTCCCAGGCCTCTGCCTCCTAGAAATTCAAGGTAATATTCTTTATTTAAGCTGATTTCTTTGTATGATCTATCTTTTAATGAAATTTCTAGTATTTTACCGGTCCAACCATACATAATTATCTGCCACCATTTCTATTTGAGTAATTATTCATGCTCTGTTATTTCTCCCTGGAGAACTTTAATTCCATGGGGGATTATGCCGATAACCTCTTTTAAACACTGAGAAACAGCTTTAGGGCTGCCTGGTAAATTAACAATTAAAGAATACTTTCTTATTCCAGATCTAGCCCGGGATAGATAACTGAGTTCAGTAAATCTAGAAGTTCCTGAGCGCATCTTTTCTGCTATGCCCGGCACTTCTTTCTCTAATGATTCTAAAGTAGCTTCTGGGGTATGGTCTCTGGCAGCAAAGCCAGTTCCGCCAGTAGTCAAAATCAGATCGGCCTGATTATTATCTGCCAGCTGATTGAGTAGTTCTGTAATTTCAGCTTTTTCATCAGGGACTATCTGATAGTCAACTACCTCCCAGTCTTCTGCTTCGACTATTTCTCTGATGTTTTGACCGCTAATATCTTCTCTTTCACCTTTAGAACCTTTATCGCTAACTGTGATGATAGCAACTCTAATCATTTGCAACCAGCTCTACTTTATAAGTATCTCCTGGCCTGATCTTACCACCAATTAAGACTTTAGTAAAAATACCTTCCTTAGGCATGACACATTCGCCTACCTGCTGGGCAATGGCACAGCCGGTATGGCATTCCTTACCGATCTGAGTTACTTCCATTTTAACGCCTCTCTGGAAAGTAATAATATCGCCTGGATGAAGACTACCGATATCGACTCCTCTTGTTGTTATATTTTCAGCAAAATCACCGTAACCTATCCTGATTTCCTGATCAGCTGAATCTAACATCTTCTTAATACTTTCTTCTGCCAGCAGACTGACCTGGCGATGCCAGTTGCCTGCATGAGCGTCTTCTACAATCCCATGATCTTCTTTTAAATTAATTTCCAAGAGGGGTTTCTTTTTAGTGCCCTTTTCAATACTGGTAGAAACAGCAACTATCTGGCCATTTAATTGTTCTGAAGCTATGAATTCCCCTGAACTACCGCCTCTTTTTTCTAAAAGTCTTATCTCTCCAATTTCCATTGTTTTATCGACGGCTTTAGACATATCATAGACTGTTAGAGCTGCTGAACTAACTCCCTGTAATGCCTCCATCTCTACACCGGTCTGGCCAGAAGTCTTAACCCTGCAGGTTATTTTAATGCTGGCTGGTTCAATAATTTCAAAATCTATTTTAATTGATGAAATAAATAAGGAATGGCAGAGAGGAATTAATTCGGAAGTCTTTTTAGCTGCCATTATTCCTGCCAATCTGGCTGTCTCAAGGACTGCACCTTTTTCAATCTGGCCGGTCTGAATTAATTTTAAAGTTTCTGGTTCCATTTCAATAATGCCGGCTGCAATTGCTTCCCTGGCTGTTGTTGGCTTACTGCTAACATCGACCATATTAACCTGGCCTTCTTGATTTACATGACTGAATTCTTTTTCGTTTTTGTCTGTCATTTTTTAACCACCTATCTGTGACATATTTCTCCCGTAATCTTCTTCATTACCAAAATCATGCTGATCTGGCTTTAATGAGCAGGCCTGATCTAAAATTTCTTTTAAATTTTCTTCTGGTAATAGTTTGCCTGATTGATCATATAGATCATATTCCTTTGCCATAGCCAGACATGGCCTTAATTTGCCATCAGAAGTCAATCTAAGGCGATTACAGCTGCTACAGAAGCTATGGCTTATCGGCGA
>CAYONR010000239.1:0-2448 GCA_964405365.1 uncultured Halanaerobiaceae bacterium | reverse complement strand
ATATGGTTATGATAGTGGCCCAAAAAACTTGGAGGGAAGCAACAAGGGAGATATAGTATTTGCTTATGTAAACAAACAGGGTATCAGAGCTTTAGGTGAGGTTGTGGATGGACAAGTGAAGAAAGGGGAGGGAATTTTTCTTGGCGAAGACGGCAATCAGAAGCCTGATGAATATCATTTAAAAGTAAATTGGAGAATTATATTGGAAAGAGAAAATGCCTTTAAAAACAGTGAGGCTGCACAAATGGGTTATAATTTACCCGTAAGAAACGTTTTTGCTAAATTAAGAAAGGGGCACATTGCAAATAAAATTGAGAATGAGATAAAAAATAGAGGACAATAACAAAAACCTAAACATTATCGAATATTTGGAGGAGGTTATTATTAGATGCCAAGAAAATTTGTGTTTGTATTAACTTTAGTGATTACAGTAGCGGTTGGAATAGGAATATTAAATAACGTAGGAAATACTTCCGAAGTCAAAGCTAATAACTTAGAAAATATAGATGAAGATATATTTATATTTGATGAGGATGATTGGGAGAGCTATTTGCATTGGGGTGTTAGGGAATTTCATCATGAAGGCACAGGGTTTATGGGACAGGATGGAATTTCTCTTAGATTTTCTTTTTATCATATAATGGAAACTGCCAGCCTTAACATGGAAATGCTGTTTGGTGACAAAGACGAGGAGAAAATCAGGAAAAAATATGATCCAGTAGATTTCAGACCTTTATTTGAAAAGGTGAAAGAAGTTTCTTTAGAGCCCAAAACCATTACAGGTATTGAGTTTAAAATGAGATTATATGACGATTTTGGGGATGTGGTTTACGAAGGAAAAAGAAAAATTACAGATGCAGGGGCAGAAGGTTATTATTCCATTATTCAATCAGACGGAGAATTTTTTGATGAATATGAAAATACATATAAACAACTAGCACATATAGTGAAAGATCAAGATAGAAACATAAAAATTGAAATCTCAGTACAAAGAATGGCTTTTAAAGATGGCGCTGTGCTTGAATTTGAAGAACCTAACTGGAGATCGAAGAATTATTGGGAGGAATACGAGGACTCGCACATCGTAATTGAGTTAGTATTATTCGAGAATAGTGGAAGTGAGGATAATCTAGAAGATTTTAAGAATTATATTTTAGAGTGGATGAGATAAATCCATTCATATATTTTACTGTATAATTTATATATCGAGAGAGAAATAAGTTATTTTTTTACGACTATTCACTTCAAATATAATATTCATATTATAAAAAAATTCAAAGCATTTGAAGTCCTAATAATTTGGGATTGGGAAATGTATTAATCTTTATATTAATAAATCCGTTTATGAACTTTATAGTTGACTTATTTTTCAGATTGAATTTTGACGAGAGGAGGTGGGCATAGATAATGATCATAGCTGATTTGAAAGGCAAGCTCACTTTGGAAGAAAAAGTCAGTGAAGATTTTCTAACCTCAACAGTTTTTTCCGCGTTTAAATACCTGGAAGATAAGTGGATCACAAAATTTATAAACCAAGCCATTAATATTAAAAGAGAAAATTTGGCTATTGAAATAAAAGATCCGAGTTATAAGTTTTGGCCTTATTACAAACACAAATCAAAATTTGGAGGGGGTTGTGAGCCGGATCTGATAATACATACAGATAATAAAGGTATAATAATTGAAGCCAAGAACTACTCTGAAAAGAGTGGAAAGGGAGTATTAAAGGATGTTGAAGGAAATATTGAAGAATATATTTTAATTGACCAACTTGGGAGAGAGTATTTTGTTGGGCGTGATAAAATATATGCTGATGGCTTTTATCTTATATACCTAACACGGCATAATAACCTCCCAGAAAGTGCTATTGAAGAAAGCATCGAAGCTATTTCTGAATTCGATGATAGTGAGAAAGAGAAAGCTGAGAATAAAATTTATTGGATTAATTGGTATGCGGCCAAGAATATATTTGAAGAGATCAGAGAACAGTATTCTGAAGGCACTTTTAGTCACAAAATCTCTGAAGATTTATGTAAATTTCTTGAGCGCCGTGATTTACATGCATTCACAGGCTTTAAGATCATAGATGATGATATTAACTTTAAACCTGAATCCGTGAAGTAGTAGGCATGCTCATCAAATTATAAAAAACCTCGAAAAAAAATTAACTGTCAAATAGAAGTCAAAGTTCAAAACACCAATTTTAAAGTTTTCATTTACCAGGTCATCTACTTTTACTTAAGAAGCCAATTTTGAGACACAGATGTCCTTAAGAGTCAATTTAAGGTAAATGAGATTGTTTATACCTGGTTAAACTGAGTCATCCGAAAGCTTCATACACCCTTTTGAAGGTCTTGAACCAGGGGGCTTCACAGCCGAATTTCAATATATACTGCCGGGCATGCTTAACCAGTTTGGAGCCTATCATGATCAAATTCTGTATTATGG
>CAYONR010000238.1:0-2453 GCA_964405365.1 uncultured Halanaerobiaceae bacterium | reverse complement strand
TCTTCTGTGAGATATTCCAGCAGTTCCAAGCTTATTCTCCTCCCATTTTTCAGGTGCCTGTTTAGTAATTTATTCCACTTTAAATTGTGCTTTTTCTCCACTGGAAATTGCTTTCTTTTCACCAGCAACCTTAAATCCTACTTCTTCATCATTATCAGCGGCAGCTTTTATAATAAATTCATCTTCAGTCATTGTAATTTCAAACTCATTATACCGGTAACAGAAATTAAACTTAACTTTTTCCCATTTTTCCGGCAATCCAGGAGTAAAGCTTACCACTTCATTATCTTCAGGGGTTTCAGGCAGCTCTAACCCGGCAAAACCCTGTACAATCATCTTCCAGGCAGCACCACAGGCAGCAGTATGAATGCCACCAATAAAAGTGCCCCCATGAATCGCTTTACTTCTATTATATAAATCAACAGTACACGATTCCATAAAATAGTCATAAGCATCATCAAGATAGCCTATTTTACCAGCTATAATTGAATGAGCTGAAGGGCTAAGTGAAGAACCATGTTCACAGCGAGGCTCATAATAATCATAGTTGGCCCGCATTACTTCTTCGCTAAATCTATTTTGCATACAGAACAGCTGAAGCAAATCAGCCTGCTTTGTAACTTGAGTTCTGGTAGCAACTCCTACTGGCCAGCCTAAATATTCATGTGGGTCCTGTAGTCTCTCTTCTACCTCTTCTGGAGTTACATCCTCTAAATCAAAATATCCTTCAAACTGCTCAATTAACAATGTATCCTCATCCGGTTCAGGAAGATACATTAATTCAGCCATTTCTTCCCACATTTCTAAATCAGATTCATCAATATCAATCCGCTCAGATAGGTCTGATAGTTTTTCCGGTGCTGTTTCTTCTAACTTATTATAAATATCAACCGCTTTATCCAATACGTATTGAGCCTGGTAATTAGTAAAAGCATTATTATCTACATTTTCATGATACTCATCCGGCCCCACAACTTTAACAATCTCATATCTGTTCTTGTCTTTTTTAAAGTAAGCATGAGAAACTAAAAACTGAGCTACCTCAAAAACTATTTCTGCTCCATAATCTTCAATGAATTCCCAATCACCAGTAGCCTGATAATAATGCCAAACCGCATAAGCAATATCGGGAGAAACATGAATCTGCCAGTCATTAAAATGGTTTCTAATTTTCCTTCCCGTTAAAACATTTTCAAAGAAAAAGTCCGGACAAAGTTCTTCACCGCTTTTTCCACTGATCCAGGGATAATAAGCACCATAATAGCCCAGCTGCCTGGCTTTATTACGGGCTCCATCTAAATTCTTATATCTATAGGTTAAGATGTTTTTGGCAATCTCTGGCTGGGTATATAAAAACATCGGCATATTAAAGATTTCCTGATCCCAAAATGCTGCTCCCTGATAAGCCTGACAGGATAAACCTCGAGCTCCAATCGGCAGCTCATCACTGTGAGCAGGTGTGCAGATAATATTATGATATAAATTAAACCGCAAAACTGTCTGGGCTTCTAAGTCACCTTCAATTTTAATATCCGAAACAGACCATAACTCATCCCAAGAATTAATATGATTTTCTTTCAAGTGGCTATAACCGATTTCAAGCCCTTCTTTTACATCAGATTTAGCAGCTTCTAATGGATTATCCACATCATTGCTGCTATAAATTCCCGCTACTTTGCGCAGTATTACTTCACTATCAGCTTCTAATTCAAAAGTTAGATGACGATAAATTTCTTCTTCATTCTCTTCTATTTTTTCTTCTACAGCTTCAGCCCCTAAAATATTTAACCCTTCTACTACATCAACATTAATTTCTTGTTCTCCAGTAGTAGTTTCAATAGCAAGTAAATTATCTTCTTCTAACAATCTATAATCTTTAAAATGCTTCCCGTTTAAATCCCAAACTTCACCATCAATACCGGTAACCACTTTTATTTCTGTTTTTTCATCTACACTAAATTTGTAATCCATAGCAATCAAATGTAAATTATCATAGCTGGCAAACTTCTCCACTGCTAAATCAACTGTTACTCCTGACTCTGTTTGCCAGGCAGTCTCTCGATTATATAAAGCATTTTTAAAATCAATTTTCTGTTGATAATTTAGCACCTTACTATCAAACACTGACATTTCTTCGCCCTCAACTACCAGCTTAGTAAATAATCCATTGGGGACATTACAAAGCTCACGCCACTTTCCATCAGCCATATCATAAGTATCAGTCACAATACAGCCTACATACTCATCTGCACCCCATTCAGCCAATGTTCCCCGGTAACCTAAATAGCCATTTCCTATCATGAAATTACTGCCGGTTGTAATTAGTTGATCTTCTTCAAAATTATTTTTTACTATTTCCCAGCCAGTCTCTGTGGATAAATCATTTTTTAAACCCATGATTTTTACCTCCTGGCTTAGAATCCCGTTAATCAACTGCGATGCTGCGATAAAGG
>CAYONR010000237.1:0-2476 GCA_964405365.1 uncultured Halanaerobiaceae bacterium | reverse complement strand
CGCAGGTTCGAGTCCTGCTCGGGGAGCCATTTTTATTTTATGAAGGATTTTATATATTTATCTAGAAGTAATAAAGGGAGAACAAAAAAATTATGAGGAGATGATAGTTATTTTATTCAAGAAATTTTCAAAGATTGTTTTGATTGTTTTATTAGCAGTTACTTTTCTAACAGGTTCAGTTGTTTCTGCTCAGCAAATGGAAGAAGATGAACCTGCAGCGATTGTTAATGGTGAAGAAATATCTGTTTTGGAGATTGATGAATTTATAGGGACTGAGCAAGTTGTTATGCAGATATTCCAGACCGATCAGGAATTTGGCCAGTTACTTCTACAGACAGAAGCCGGCCGTGACTTAATGAATGAATATAGAAAAATGAAATTTGACGAATTTCTAACTTATTATCTATTAAATAGAGAAGTAGAAGAAAAAGGTATTGAGATGACTGATGAAGATAAAGATGAATTCTTTGAAGATCATTTAGAACTTGTTATGGCTCAGAATAATATGAATGAACAGGAATTACTTCAGGCATTACAGCAACAGGGTATACAATCTCTAGATGAGTATAAAGAGATGTTCTTAGAGATGAATGAGCAGGATATGCTTATTTTTGCTTTACAACAAGAGACTGTTGGAATTATTGAGATAACTGATGAAGATATGCAGGAGTATTATGATAATAACCAGAGCCGGTTTGAAGTTGAAGCAGGTTCACAGGTAAGACATATTCTACTTGATACTGAAGAGGATGCAGAAGATGCTCTTGAAAGATTAAATGCTGGTGAAGATTTTGCAGAATTAGCTCAAGAAGTTTCTACAGGTCCTTCAGCAGAAGCTGGTGGAGAACTGGGATTAGTTAATGAAGGTACTCAATTTGATGCTACCTTTAAAGAGGCTGCACTTAATTTAGAAGCTGGAGAAATCTCTGGAGTAGTAGAGACAGATTTTGGTTATCATATAATTAAAGTTGATGAAAAAATTGAAGCTGGCCTCAGAGATTTTTCAGAAGTGACAGATGAAATTGAAGCTATTTTGCTAGAGAGAGAAAGACAGGTTGTCTGGCAGGATTATGTTGAGGAATTAATGGAAAATGCTGAGGTAGAAAATAAACTATAAATATAATTAAATATGCCCGTTAATTCGGGCATTTTTTTCTTGAAGTTTTGTGAATTTTAGTATAATATATAGATTGTAATCTTGGAATTTAAGCAGGAGATTTAGAATTGATAAAGAATATGTAATATTGAGTTATGGTTTTAAAGAGTTAACAAATAAATAATATTATTAAGGGGGAAAAATTATGATCATAGGTGTACCCAAGGAAATCAAGGACAATGAGAACAGGATTGCAATAACTCCAGCTGGGGTTAAGGCTTTCAAGGAAGATGGCCATGATGTTTTAGTTCAGACTAACGGTGGTGTAGGTAGCGGAATTGATGATAATCAATATATGACAGCCGGTGCTGAAATGGTTGATACACCAGCAGAGATCTTTGAACGGGCTGATATGATTATGAAAGTTAAAGAACCTCTAGAGGAAGAATATAAGTATTTCAAAGAAGATTTAATTCTCTTTACTTATCTCCATTTAGCAGCTGAAGAAGAGCTAACCCATGAGTTAATGAAAAAGAATGTTGTTTCAATTGCTTATGAGACTGTTGAAGATGAAGATGGAAGTCTTCCTCTATTGACTCCTATGAGTGAGGTTGCTGGACGTTTATCTACCCAGGCAGGCGCTCGCTTCTTAGAGAAACCTCAAGGCGGTCAGGGAGTTCTTTTAGGTGGTATTCCAGGAGTTAATCCTGCTAAAGTAGTCGTTATCGGTGGCGGGATCGTTGGTTTAAATGCTACTAAGATGGCAGTTGGTCTTGGAGCAGATGTAACTGTTATGGAGAAAAGCCCGGCTCAAATGCGCTATATTGACGATATTTATCAGGGCAGAGTAAAGACACTAATGTCCAATGAATATAATATTAGAGAAGAAGTAAAAGATGCCGATTTAGTTATCGGTGCTGTCTTGATACCTGGTGCTAAAGCTCCGCATCTTGTAACTGAAGATATGATTAAAGAGATGAAAGATGGTGCTGTTATAGCTGATGTTGCAATTGACCAGGGTGGCTGTATTGAAACTTCCCATGCAACAACTCATAGCGATCCAGTATTTGAGAAGCATGGTGTTGTTCATTACTGTGTTGCTAATATGCCTGGTGCTGTTGCTAGAACTTCAACCTTTGGCTTAACCAATGTAACTCTACCATATGCCAGAAAAATTGCCAATAAAGGTTATAAAGAGGCATTGAAAGAAGATAGAGGTTTTGCCCTTGGTCTTAATGTCTATAAAGGTGAAGTAACCTATAAGGCTGTTGCTGATGCTTTTGATCTGGATTATACTCCAATCGATGATGTGATTGCTAGCTTTTAATTAAATAGATTATATTTGATTTTTAGAGGGGATTAATTTCCCCTCTTTTAATT
>CAYONR010000236.1:0-2500 GCA_964405365.1 uncultured Halanaerobiaceae bacterium | reverse complement strand
GCTGCATTATCAATAACTGTTCGATTAGGAAATAGACCAAAATTTTGAAAGACCATACCGAACTTTTCTTTACGCTGTTCTCTTAATTCTTCATTATTTAATTCTATTATATTTATACCATCAACTTCTATCTTACCTTCAGTTGGCTCAATCAGTCTATTTATACAGCGAAGCAATGTTGACTTACCACTTCCTGATAGACCCATAATCACAAATATTTCATTTTCTTCAACTGAAAAATCAACAGAGTTGACCCCGACAGTATTGCCTGTCTTTTCAAGTATTTCATCTTTAGAATAGCCTTCTTCCAGTAAAGGAAGGGCTTTTTTTGGTTTTTTACCGAAGATTTTTGTAAGATTTTTTACTTCAATTTTTGCCAATGTTTAGATGCTCCTTTCTTTGCTACTAAATTAATATTTTTTATCGTTACAAATATTAAATCGCACAAAAATAAGGCTTAGAGTAAATGTCAGATATTCAAGACAAAATCTAAACCTTTTTCTTAAAAACTTATTTGGCTTTTGACGACCATATAAACTATAACAAAACTAGACCGATTTGTCAAAATTTTTATCGATGATTTTTGAACCTGTTAAGAATTATGATTGAAAGAATTATTAAAAGCCCTCCAATAAACTGAATAACTGTTAATCTCTCGGCAAAAAATAATGCTGACAGCAATACTGTTACCAGGGGTTCAACTGAACTGACTATTGACGCTCTAGAGGGACCTATCAGACTAATACCTAAATAAAAACCGGCGACAGCGATTATTGTTGAAAAAATTGCCAGACCGATCCCTGAAAAAATTATCTGAGAGGAAATCTGATTTAAATGGAGATTGCCTCTAAAGCTGCCGGTTATTAAAAAAAAGAAGGCAGCAGATATTGTGACTACTGTTGAACCTGGCAGCCAGTTAACTCTTTTTAAAACTCTATTACTGGCCAGAATATAGATTGCATATACAAAAGCTGCTGCCAGAATTGAGCCAACACCTAAGAGATTGATTTTGGTAAAGACCGGGCCTAAGACCATTGCCAACCCAATTATTGCTACAATTAGTGAGATAAAATTTTCTCTATATAGAGGTTCTTCTCTACCTAAAAAGGCCAGAACTGTAACAATTGCCGGGTAGCTGTAAAGTAAGAATCCTGATAATGATGCAGGAATTAATGAGATTCCGAAGAAATATAAACTTGAAAGCAGGCCGTAACCAGCCGCTCCTAAAAATATTAATCTGATAGTATCTTCTTTGCTGATATCATATGTAATATTACTTAATTTCATAATTAAGAGAAAGATAAAACTGGCTATAGTAAAGCGGAGAAAAAGCAAAGTCGTTACATTACTGCCATAACTGTAAGCAAATTGAGCTATTACTGGCATTGCTCCAAAACCGGCAGCTGAAAGTGCTGTTATTAAGATACCTTTTTTATCTTTTGTTAGAATCATAATTTCTGGCCTCCTGAAAAAATTAATCTTGATTACTTTTATATTAACTAAATTTATATGTAAATGCAAGAAAGGATGAGTTTTTAATGCTTAGAAAGATAGAGATTGTCTTACCTATAGATGAAACTGATAAATTAAGTGAGATTTTAGAAGATTACGAAGTTCTGGATAAATATAAAATATCTTTTTTAGAAGACAAAGCTTTATATTTAATCACCTTAAATGTTGAAAATAGTGGGCCATTATTAGATGAACTGGAAAAGAAACTAGCCTTTGCTGAAGGTTTTAGATTGAATATGCTGGAAGTTGAAGCTACTATACCGGCTGTTGAGATAGAAGATGATGAAGAGCAAAATGATGAGCAAGATGACGTAATCACCAGTGATCCTGCTGAAGAAGAAAAAAATAATTCAACTAAAGGTTTAAGCCGACAGGAATTATATGCTGACCTCTCCGATTCGATAAACTTAAACAGTAATTATATCTTAATGTGTGTCCTTTCAGCTATAGTTGCTTCCAGCGGAGTTATGTTGAATAATGTTGCTGTTATAATTGGGGCGATGGTGATTGCCCCTTTACTCGGACCAAATGTTGGGATGGCTCTAGCCTCAACCTTAGGGGATATGGATCTAGGTAAGAAAGCTATAAAAGCTTCTTTACTTGGAACTGGAGCCGCATTACTAGTTGCTCTAATTGCTGGTTTGATCTTAAACCCAGATACTTGGCCCCATGAGGTCTTAAGTAGGACCAGCGTCGGCTGGGGCGATATTACGCTGGCTCTGGCCTCTGGTAGTGCAGGCACGCTGGCTTTTACTGCTGGCACCTCTGGTGCTGTGATTGGAGTCATGATTGCCGTGGCCTTAATGCCACCACTGGTAGTAGTTGGAATTTTGCTAGGAGCTGGTGAATTTTTAATGGCCGGCGGTGCCTTATTGCTTTTTATCTCAAATATTATCTGTATAAATTTAGCCGGTGTTCTGACTTTTATCTACCAGGGGATTAGACCTTTAAACTGGTGGGAGGAAAAAAAGGCTGAAACGACAAGAAA